>JAGCZE010000365.1 GCA_017960415.1 Lachnospiraceae bacterium | reverse complement strand
GGCCAGAGGCACTGTGTATCTGAAACGGGACGTGATGAAAAACAGCCAATAAACAAGAAAAAAGAAGTACCTGTAGATTTTGGATACAAAATTCACCATTTATTTGTGCAAAATTTCGAAATTGTGTATCTATTTTAGCTATTTCACAAATTAACAGAATAGGCGGATAAAACGACCGAATATACAAATGATATTCATTTAATATCACAAAATACGATATAATAGGCGTACACTAAGGGAAAGTATGGCTCCATTTGTTAACGGAAAAAGAACGGAGGATCGTTATGAAGTCTATATATCGGAATTTGCTTAGGATCGTTATTTTGGCAGCGTTTGTATTTTGTGCGTTCAATTTCAGTACTGTCAAGGAAACAGCTGCGGTTTCAAGCTCTGCAACTATGTAAGAGCCTTCCTATAGGTCTTACGGTAAAGACTGTGAATGCGATCGAGGCCGGGGATAAGAAGACCGCAGACGGAACGCAGCTGCGCGTACTGGTGGTTGTAACACATGCAGATAAGACAGTAGAGGTGTTCGAAAGCGGTGCGATAACTATTGGGGAGAAGGCAGAGTAAGGATAGCGTAACTTTGAAGGAAATCGTGAAAGGGAAATGGTGTCTGTATGGATCAGAAAGATATTTTTAGGAAATCCGGCTTGATAAGACTGCTGACCTGTGTAATACATATGGTCGGTCTGGCTGCTGTGTTCGGTATGATCATGTTCGTAAATATGGGCGTACAGGAAGGTCATGCGGGAGAAACCGAAGTCATCGTCAAAGAGACGCGTATATACGGCACGGTAGGAGTTCCGCTAAAGGTGCAGGAGCTTATCCTGAAAGTTACGAACGGAAAATTCGATACTGACCTGCTTTATGAAGGCAGGGATATCAGCAGCTTTTTTATCTTTTTCCCGCCGGACAGGATACCGGAAAAAGCTTACGGGTACGGAATTACCGGTGAACCGCAGATATATTATATGCCGTACGGACTCAAGGTGGTGATCACTTCATCCGACGAGACCACCTTAAGATGCAAGGTATCCGGAACGCCGTATTCTCCTTTAATGGGGACGATACGGCTGTATATGGACGCTTCCTTATTTAGCGAGAGCTCGTTTGACGAGAATACAGGGGTAGTGGAGTTCTTTCACAGTCATAATTATGAGGATGCCCAGTGGTGTGTTACATCCAAGGACGATAAATATCTGAAAGCCACGATGACTATGACTCCGGACAAAACTCCTCTTGATCTGTCCGGAAAAGCAGGTCAGACGCAATTCGATCTTGGATTTACGATCAATCTTGCGTATGCCTGTTTCAAAACAGATATGGCTGCCGGAACGGATGTTTCAAGCTGGTTCAGCGGGAGTCTGATCAGGGATAACGGGGCAGTTGACAATCAGCTGCCTGTCGGGCTGTCGGTTACTCTTGTCTCGGACGTTCATGCCGGAGATACCTCCTGCAAGATCAGACTGTCCGGAACACCGGAGTACAGTTCTCATAACATATTCGCGGCCAGTATCCCCTATGGATACATAATCGGGGCACCGACTGATACCTGGATATGGGAGGATCTCGATGAAACACTGGTTGCTGAGATTGAAGGCGCGGTATTTAATATCGAACCTGACGGTGAAGAGCCTCCTTATATACTGTTCAGGAGGAATGATCTGATCGTATGCTCAGCCATGGTTTACAACAGGAACATGATACAGATTCCCAGACTGTATTTCAGGATATATAACGGGAATTTTGCCGAGGATCCTTCTGTGGGCGATACTAAACCGTGGAACGTGGATTTGGAGGCATATAGGTATTCAAATGTTGAAGGCAATTTTGATCTTGAAGCACCGGGTTTTTTATATTCTCCTACGGTAAATGATCCTACTCACGGATACAATGAGCCTCTTTATTTTACAGATGTTAAGCCGACGGAGGAGAGTTTCTCTGCCGAAAGCAGTTCGTATGTTGCAGGACTTGGCGGAGTTCCTCTGGTGTGCGGAGAATATGATCTGAGCTATTTTATACCCCTTTCTTACCTGAGCGGGCATGAAGGTGAAGAAGGCTATACAAAGGTCGTAACCAACGGAGCAAAGCTGATCGTAGTTTCGAGGGTAAGGCTTGATCCCGAAGATGTTGAGATCAATGTCATGAAAGGGCAGGAGGTTAATGCCAATTTCGTGATCGCAAGATCTAATTCATTCCCGGACGAAAGCGATTGCAGTTTTAACCCGGACGTGACACCGGAGTCGCTTGTGTATTCGGTATCTGAAGAGCTTACGGAAATGGGGCTTGAAGTGAGGCCTGTGCACGGGTCCGGCGATTCGGTAGTTTTCAATGTCTCGGGTAAACCTGACAGTACAGCCCAAAAGATCTATATAACGGATTGTGTCCAGCTTCACTGGAGTAATTTCAGGAATATGTCTGAGAATAGTACCGCTTCAGGATACATCAAGCCCAATTACAATCCAAACGCCTTTATTAAGATAACGGGAAAAGAATATGGTGTGCCGGGGCAGGAGATCGAATATTCCGCTTCTTCAGATGTAATTATCTATGCCAGGGATTCTGCCGGAGCACAGGCAGATAATATTTATATCAATCTGACTAAGCAAAAGCTGGTGTCGGATATTTCGTACAAGTGCTACAGTGTAGACGGCGGAACGAAATGGAAGGCCGTTACTTCCAATCTTACCGATGACCAGTTTGCCAAGCTGTTAGTGAAGGGCATGACGCTATCCATATCGGACTCATACGACAAAGCGACAAAGGGACCTGCCACAGATGCCCATGTTTATTCATTTGAGCCGATAGCGAAGGCTCCTGCCGCTCCGAAGTTTAAAATTGATTACAGGACATTTGCCGATGATACGGCGGCCAATACCGGAGAGTTTACGCTGATCGACAGGGACGGAAATGTTATTCCTTCTGAAAAGATAAGATCGGATTACGAGATCGCGATGGCTGACAGTCTCGAAACTAAAGGATGGGGAATATGGCCTGAAGAAGGAGGCTTGACCATCGCTGCACTCGGAGCTGACGGGAAACCCCGGAAAACAATATACTATATCAGAAAGAAGGCAACCGCCACATCAACTTCCGTATCGCCTGCGAGCAAATATACGAAGATCTCGGTAGCCGGTCAGCTGAAAGCACCAAAATTCAAGATCGATTACAAAAAGGAGATCATCAAAGGCAAGGAAGGCCTGGGAGTAAGATGCAATGAGATTTATCTTGCCAAGAATCTGACGAAAGATGATGCTAAAGGCGCTATGAAAGAAATTGCCATTTCATCTTATTTGCTGGTGAAAACACATTCAAAGTTCGAAATCTGGCAGTGTGCTACGGCCAAGAAGCCTGCATCGGCGATCCAGGTGATCGATGCTGCGGAAAGGGCGGAGGTTCCCGGTGACGGAGCATTTACACTCTCTTCGGGCAAGCTTACTCTGAATAAGAGCTATGAAGCATATAATTCCGAAAAAGGCAAGTGGGGATCGCTTCCGAAGATCACGGGAAGCTGTGAAGTTAAGATCCGCCTCAAAGCTACCGCAAAAGGCGGTAAGGAATCAGAAAATACATTTGCAGCGAGCAATGCCGTAACACTGAAGATAACCTACGGAGAATATGATGCCGCGAAGGGAAAATCTGGTGTCACAGCGGCGGAGATCGTGGTAAAATAAAAGAGTACACGGAGGTACGCGTATGAAGAGGATCAAAGGCTTATTTGCGATAGTTTTGTTTGGTATGATATTATTGATTACCGGGAATAATACTGTCCGTGCCGAATATTACGAATTCAACTTTTCGTTTTCGGATACGATCAGAGGCACTGCAGGAGAGGTTCTTTCCGGACAGATTTATACCATTAATCTGGGTAGTACGCCTTTGGTAAGACCTCTTCCCCAGGGCGCCGATATCAGTTCATGGTTCTCAGGCTCGACTTCGCCCAAGCCTGCGGGTATGCAGGTCGTAGTATATGAGGAAGCGGAAGTCGGTGCGAGAAGTCTGAAGGTTGAGTTTAAGGGTAAGGTATTGGGCGCTTCGAGGGATACGGTTACGATGAGGGTGCCGCTTCCGTACTTCGTTGCCGATCAGACAAATTACAGCTATGTATGTGATGTAAAAGTGTCAGGTGGCGGTAAGTATAATATTGTCAGAAATTTTACCGCACCCTCCGGATATATGGGAGTAGGCCACGGTATTTACTTTGACAAGAGCCAGAACGGCGGAAACGGATTTAAGCTGACTGGAGAAAAGGGAGTAGCCCTGCCGGCAAACGGATGTGAGCTTAATGTCGTTATCGACGGATGCTTTATCAGAAAAGTTGATGCAGGCAAAGATATCACGAGCTGGTTTACAGGACATGTCATAGCTCAGAATATGACCTATAATACTTCACTGAATTCCCAGCTGCCTCCCGGAATTACCGTCAAGATTAAAAATACGGTTAAAGTCGGAGACAATTCGTTTACAATGGTCTTTTCGGGTACACCTACAAAGGGTTCCAAGGATATTATCGCTATAACCATACCGGCGGGATACGTCACCTATAATCCCGGCGCAGCCTCGGACTATATGGGCGATCTTCAGGATGCGCTGAAGACATATAATGCGTCTGGTCATTTTGTCTACGACATTTTTTCATCTGACAACGATTACAAATCGGTTTATGTAATGGCTACATACCCGGACGCAACAATACACGCGGGAAGTATATATACCGAAGAAGACGGACTGGAAATAACATACCAGCTGGTAGGTACGAATGCGAACGGAGTTCCGTATAGATTTAAGAATATCAGTGTAGGCAGCAACTTTAAAGGGTATATTGTAGAAAACGCTTATAACGGCACCTGTCCCGAAACGATAACAATGCACACGGGACTGACCCCGGAGGTTACGTATGTCAGTGAGGACGGAAGCATTGTTAAAGCAACCATAGTAGGTACGGCCAAGAAGACAAACTCCTTGTCGCTTCTGATAAGCAGCGGGGCTTTTATGCAGCTTAACAGTTCATTTTCGACTTATGGAAACTTTGTGGATTTTGTAGCCTCCGAGGATACCCATCTGTATTTCGGGCAGCCTGATCCGCAGATAACCGTATCAAATGATATCACTATCGAGAGTACATTCTTTGACGAAACGCCGACGATCAGTGAAACAACCTTTACAATTAATCTTGGAAATGATACTCTGGCAAGATCTTTTACCAAGGGTGATAATCTGCAGTTATTTGCATACAAGAGTTCCTCAGATCCGGAAACATCCCTTACAAATCCTGAAAAACAATGGACTACACGGGAAAATTGGAATAATCTGTATCTGCAAGTGGCAGAAAACGCTTCTGCCGGATCCAGAGAGATCAAAGTTAATTTATACAGTGCCGGGGCGATAGAAACTGATTACTACGGTTATTTATATCTTGCATTACCGAGGTCATATCTTACGAATGCGACAGCATACGGGTCCGATGGGCAGTATGAGCAGGCAAGTTATCCGATAGAAAACAGCAGGATATTCCTAAATGTCGAGAAATATGAGAATTATTATGCCAAGGCAAGTGATGTGAGACTGGAGGGTTATTTCCATAGAGGATACCTTTATGTTGACATTCTGCAAGAAGATGAAACTGAGGAAAGCGGTTACAGAGTTGTTGGCAGAGATCGCAAAGAGTATTTTGACGGCGGGATCGGAAAAGGAAAAGTCAGCTTTACCATTGAGACACTTCAGGATATCAATGTCGGAAAAGATTACGCAGCCGGCGCGAGTGTAAAAGACCTGATCAGGCTGAACCGAATGACTCTGGAAACCAGTCCTTTTCAGAATAACATCGGTGATCATCCTGTTTTTTATCAGTACTGGGAGAATTATTATGATATCCATACTGCAAAGGCGATCAGCAAGGATAATGAAGGGGAAGAGAAAGCTCATGTTTTCGAGCTGTATTTTGATCTGAGCGAGATACAGGCCCAGCAGCCGAGTAATACAAAGATAATCCTTGAGATATTTGACGGTAAAAACTGGAAAACTGTATATACCTCCAACAGATGCGTATTTGATATCGACGGAGAGATATTTGAAACCTATGACGAGAAGGAATATGCCGAGTACAAAAGAAAATATAATTATCAGGCCGGTTCTTCCGCATCGGATGG
>JAGCZE010000364.1 GCA_017960415.1 Lachnospiraceae bacterium | reverse complement strand
GGTGGACAGCCTTACGGCAGCGGATCAGGCAGCGAAACTTCTGAAGATGAATGAAGAATGAGAGCAGAGATCGAAGCTGCGGAAGATGAACAAAATTGAAGCGCAAACATCGAAGCTTCTCCGGAAGAATGAATAATTAGCACGGGAGGGTAACATGCAGGAGATCATAACCAGTTCCAAAAATGAAAAACTGCGTAATGTTGCGCTTCTCCAGAAAAAGAAAAAGCTTCGTGAGGAGCAGGGGCTCTTCGTGATCGAAGGACTGAGGATATTTGAAGATGCATTAAGATCCGCACCTGAATGTATTGAACAGATATATGTCAGCGCCGGGTTTACCGAAAGTGAAGAATGGAAGAATATTTGCTCGGGCGAAAATGCGGGATATACCGCATCTGCAAAGATCGTTGCCGACGATATCTTTGACAGGATCTGTGAAACCGTTACACCTCAGGGAATACTGTGCGTAATGCGCATGAAGGAATACAATTATCCGGACATCCCCAAAGACAGGCTTCTGTTGCTTGAGAATATTCAGGATCCGGGCAATCTCGGAACCATGGTGAGAACCGCAGAGGCAGCAGGCATTTCCGGGATCATCATGAGTCATGACACTGTCGATATATACAGCCCCAAGGTTACGAGATCGACCATGGGATCAATCTTTAGGGTTCCTTTTCTGTATTCGGAGGATTTCTGCGAAACTATCGATATGCTGAAAAAAGACGGAGTTACCGTATACGGCGCTTATTTGCGGAACGGAAAGCCTTATAACGAAGTGAATTATAAAGCTCCCTGTGCCGTTTTGATCGGCAATGAGGGCAATGGGATCACCGACGAGACTATTGCAAGGGTTTCGGAGCGCGTATATATACCGATGTGCGGTCAGATCGAGTCACTCAATGCTGCAATAGCGGCAGCTCTTATCATGTACAGACTTGTTTTTTGAATGCTGTATATGCTATAATTTTCGGGAAAGTTAAGGTCAGTATTACTTGACCTTTATTTTATAGGGTGGAAGACGTCGCGATCATGGACGTATTTTCATGCGATCAATCTATGCAGGAGGAAAGATTATGGGAACTAATAATGTTACATGGACGAATTTTGACAAGCTTGAGGCTGTAAAGATTCTTGAAGGCGCAGCAAAGACAGACCTTGCCAAAGAAATGGCGGCCAACGGCGCAAAGCGTGTAAAAGAGTATACCGTCCCTATGGCATGCGGTTTTAATTACAATTATGCGGCAAAGGCAGTGAATGATGATATCCTTGACAAGCTCCAGGCACTTGCGGATGAAGCACAGCTTGCGGAGAAGTTCGAACTGCTCTATAACGGCGATGTTATCAATACAGGTGAGAAGCGTCTCGTTCTTCATCAGCTCACACGCGGCCAGCTTGGGCAGGATGTTGTTGCTGACGGAGTGAACAAGCGCGAGTTCTATGTCGGCGTACAGAAAAAGATCGCTGAATTCGCGGAAAAGATACATAACGGAGAGATCAAGACCGAGACAGGCGAAAAATTTACCGAAGTTGTCCAGATCGGTATCGGCGGAAGCGACCTCGGACCGAGAGCAATGTACATCGCTCTTGAGAACTGGGCAAAGAGGAACGGAAAATTCAAGATGAAGGCTTACTTCATCAGCAATGTGGATCCTGACGACGCAGCAGGTGTTTTGGGCGCTGTAGACTGTGCTCATGCACTGTTCATTCTGGTTTCGAAATCGGGTACCACACTTGAGACACTGACCAACGAATCATTTGTCAAGGAAGCTCTTAAGACTCAGGGTCTCGATCCTTCCAGGCACATGATCGCAGTAACGAGCGAGACATCGCCTCTGGCCAAGAGCAGCGATTATCTTGCTGCATTCTTTATGGATGACTACATCGGCGGACGTTATTCGTCGACTTCGGCTGTAGGCGGAGCAGTTCTTTCACTTGCCTTCGGCCCCGATGTTTTCGTAGATTTCCTTGAGGGCGCGGCAGCTGAAGACAAACTGGCTGTGAGCGGCGATATCAGGAAGAATCCCGCAATGCTTGATGCTCTTATCGGAGTATATGAGCGTAATATCTTAGGATACACTGCAACCGCTGTTTTGCCTTATTCGCAGGCATTAAGCCGCTTCCCCGCACATCTGCAGCAGGCGGATATGGAATCCAACGGCAAGTCGGTCAATCGTTTCGGCGAGCCGGTTGATTATCCTACAGGACCGGTTATATTCGGTGAACCCGGTACAAACGGCCAGCATTCGTTCTACCAGCTCCTGCATCAGGGCTCGGATATCATCCCGCTTCAGTTTATCGCATTTAAGGAAGGCCAGTGCGGAAAGGATGTTGATATCCAGGGAAGCACAAGCCAGCAGAAGCTTATCGCAAATGTAGTAGCGCAGATCGTTGCATTTGCCTGCGGCAAGGAAGATCAGAACCGTAACAAATACTTCGCAGGCGGAAGACCTTCGAGCCTTATCATTGGCGAGCAGCTCGATCCCAAGTCTCTTGGTGCCCTGCTTTCACATTTTGAGAACAAGATCATGTTCCAGGGCTTTGTATGGAACCTCAACAGCTTCGATCAGGAGGGTGTTCAGCTCGGTAAAGTACTCGCAAAGCGTGTACTTGCAAAGGAATATGACGGAGCACTCAAGGAATACGCAGAACTGTTTGGAATGTAAAATAAAAGAGGCAGCCGCTTAACCGGTAACGGGGCGGCTGCCTGTGTTTTTCTATTCGGGAAGAGTTTCTGTTTTACTTTCGGACGCAGGAAGAGTTTCTGCTTTACTTTCGGGCCCGGGAAGAGTTTCTGTTTTGCTTTCCGGCACCTGAAGTGTATTGCTTTTGTTCTCCTGAGTTGTGGTGTCTCCGGTTTTTTTCCTGCTTTTCTTTCTATGAAAGATCTTCGAAAGAAATTCCTGTGTCTCCGGCGAATTCAGTACTGAATTGACCTCCGCTCCGAAGAAGAATATCGACATACAGAAATACAGCCAGAGAATACACAGAACCACCGCGGTAAGGCTGCCGTATGAGGCCTTGATGCTGCCCATATTATCGATATAGATCGAATAGAGGTATGAGAAGCCTACCCAGCCAAGAGATGCTATAACGGCACCGGGGAGCTGGGTGTGGATCTTCGATTTTCTGTTGGGCATGTAATTGTACATCACTATGAACAGGATCATCAGGATCACGGCACCGATGGCTGTTCTGAAGCTTACTACAAGGATAGCATAGCGGTTTCTCATCAATATCGGGAAATTTTCGGTCAGCCGGTGATTGATCTGATTGCCGAATACATACAGCGCAAGCAGCATTATCAGCATAATGCAGAACGTAAAAGTATATAACATCGATCTGAGACGCAGTACGAAATAATTACGGGTCTCATCGATGCCGTATATCGCATTGAGACCGCGGTAGATCGAAAGGATCCCTCTCGAGGCCGACCATAGTGCCAGAACGATCGTTACCGAAAGGACGGTGCCTGAAGATGTATAGAGCTCATCTACAACGATCTCGATGTAGGAACTGATATTGTTCGGCATGAATCTTGCAAGTACCGCAAGAAGCTGTTCCTGCGTAAAAGGAAGATATTTGAGCAGGGTCAGGAGAAACATCAAAAACGGGAAAAGCGAAATAATGACATATAGAGCCGCTTCTCCTGAATAAGCGGTCACAGCATCCTTGGTGACCTTTTTTGAAAACCGGTTTAAGAAACCGATAACTGATTTCAGCATTTTTACGCCTCCGGCAATGATCCTGTAATGGTATGTTGCGGGTGGTGGAGTATAAACAGCAACTCCGGGTATCCTTGAAAGTCAGATTAACTTATAGTATACTTAATTTTAATACATAATTCAAGTTACGGAGATAAGATCGCATTATGAGCATAGAAACGGTAAAATTCAGGGGCAGGCACATATCCCCGGGCGGACTGACTGCACTGATAACGGGGGGCATTTCGATCATCATGCTGGTGGTATTCTGCATACTGGCTTCGACAGGCAGAACTATCGGCGCGTTTGCCGGCATAGTCTCGGTGATCGCTGCGATCGCAAATATTCTGGGCCTTATCGTTTCGATACTTGCAACCAGGGAAAGAGACATTTATATGGCGATTCCGATCGCCGGAATGATAGTAAACGGCATCTCTTTTTTGCTCTACGTTATAATATATATGCTGGGCGCGGTATAAATAGTCAAATAAGAATTCACCGTTTATTTTCAATTTTGACATAACATTGACACAGGTAATGACTACAAATGTAGATGGGAAACTGTATCCAATTGTAGAACATCTACAACAGTAGATAAACATTAATGTGTTGATGTTTTTTTATTCCGGAGGTTGCGGATGAGAATTAAAATATATATAT
>JAGCZE010000363.1 GCA_017960415.1 Lachnospiraceae bacterium | reverse complement strand
AATCCAAACATGCGGCCCAGCTTGCGGGCATATCTTTCTTCATCCTCAAATCTTGTATTCAGCCTGTATCCGCCGTTTTTCGGACTGCACAGATATCTGTCGGCTGTTCTGATCAATGCCCCGGTCTGTTCATCCGTCGCTGTTCCTGACATTATGGCAAATACCGCGCTTGTCAGCATCAATCTTTGATCTTTGAGGCTTTCGACGGGCAGCCCGTCATTATCATAATATCCGTTGAACCATCCGAGTTCTCCGTCGGTCATATATTCGTTGTTCCTGACCTGCTCCATGATCGACGCGGCGATCAGATCAAGTTTTTCCGAAAGCCGGTCTGCGGATATTTCCGTTTTTTCTCCCGATACGTCGTGTCTTACAAGATCACAGTATTTATCAAGGATTTCGCGCTTCTTTTGATAAAGTGAGGAAATCGTATGTTGTTGTCCCGAAGCTTCCGCGAGCTCATCTATCATATTGTTCAGCTCATTAAGAATATAGTATTTATCGGATTTTCCGGCCAAAAAAACTGAAATTTCCTTTAAATTTCCGGCATATGCCATCGTAAACGCAACGCTTTCACCGCGTTCAGGCGCCATATCGAGGGCATCGTTCCAATCCGCGCCCCGTAAAAGCATATGCCCGTGCTCACCCACGTCACAGGCGGCGGTTATGTGCATCAGAAGGATATGTTCAAGTATGCTTCCGCGGTACTCACGCCCGGTTCTGTCACAGAGAATGTTGAAATTGCCGCTTTCCCGATCTGTACAGTCCTTTGTATTATCGGTATCCCTGCTCTCCGAGCCGGTATCTCCCGTTGTATTACCGGCGCTCTCCCCGACAGTGTCCAAATCTTTACCGTGTATTTCATTTGAAAGAAGATCTGTGTCCTTGGCGCGGCAGCACAGGATGTCCTTAAAATAGTACTGTTCTTCTTTTACAAAGTCAGTATCGCAGGACAATTCCATATACAGCTGCACGGTGATCCACGGCCAGACCCCGTGGTCCATCCAGACTCTGGCAATACCGTTGCGGTCGGCAATGAATTCTCCGGGTTTTAATCCTATGATCGTGGCATTTGTGCCGTCTGCCCGTACTCCGGCAAAGTTATTGATCAACAGTTCCCTTACTTCAAGAGGATCCCCAAGCATAAGTGCCAGACAATCCTGCCACAGGTCTCTCCAACCGCGGCCGCCTTTACCGTAATCATGGTACGGCAGGAACGAGCATCCGAATATCCTCCTGAGAACAGGTTCAACCCCAACCCAAAGCCAGAATCCGTCTGATCGTATACTTGCATCTTCCACAGTTCCGGCAGGTGTATCAGAATCTGCTCCGCCGACCTCCTTCAGGCTGTAAATCTTTTCAGGAAGTCCCGATGCTGCTTTTTTGATCCAGAATCTTCTGTTTTCTTCAAAAGCCTTTTTGAGCTTTTCGGTGTTGCCAAAACGTTTGATGATTTCAGCCGCGTCATTGTAACTGTCATTGGCTTTTTTTGCCCCGATAAATATGATAAAATCGGCCTTTTCCCCGGGGGCCAGAACGCGATGTGGGAATCTCAATCCACCGGCAGCCTCAACACCTTCATATGTCTGTCCGATACCGCATCCGTCTTCCCAATTATTCTTCTTTTTATCACGAGCCATGCTGTTGCAGGTATTTCCGGAAGACAGCTTATCAGCTGTACAGTCGCAGGTTGTTCGGGAATTTACAAGCCCCAGCGGATATTCAAAATCTCCGCCCTCTCCTATGATATCGGTCACGGTCGGATAAAAAGCTTCGGGACTATCCCCTTCCCCGGTACATCCCAACGTAAAATATTCTGTATCGTTTTTTAAGTGCCCTCTTTCATCAAAACTCAATGTAGGTTTTACCCTGACACCGTATTTTTCGGTACTTATCCGGTGCAAAAGACTCGTTACATGCCTGTGATCCCTGATGTTCGCAGCCGATCTTCCATACATCGGGATCACTGCTATCGGATCGAAAGAGGCTTCCGTTCTGCCAGTATTTTCGAGAGAAACATGCATTATTTCGGCTGTAGTGGGGTCTGTGGGAACAAATCCCGTTATCACCGATCTGACACATGTATCATTGTATCTTATCTCATTTTCTGTCTGATGCCACAGCAAGCCGGCACGCAGCTTCGGATATCCGTCTGTGGGATCCTTTTCGGCTTTTTGCCAGACCGATGCGCCTGAAGCGCTTCTTAACTGCCCGTCATCAAATCTGAGCCAGAAATTTCTTGCGCTTTTGTTGTTATGCAGATCCTCAACACTTACAGGCTGCATGATAAAATGGTTCTGGTCAAGCTTGATATCTCCGCCGAGGGAAGGCGTAATGCAGCTCATTATCCCGGCTTCGTTACACAGCGGAAAATACAGGTACGGAACGGCACCTGCATTTTCGAGCTCGAACGTTCCCTCATTGTCCGTAAATCTGTATGACATGTTCTTAAATATCGTTCCTTTCATGATCTGATAAATGCCTTGTTTCAGGGATATTCCAATAAAAAATATAATTTATTTCGAAAGCCGGCATGAATCTCTCAGAACAAGCTGAGGATCAAGTCTTATACTGGTGCCTTCTTCAATGCCCTCCCTGCGTACCAGGCGTATGATCTCCGTAGCGCTCTTGCTTCCGAGTTCTACAACAGGGGAATGAACAGTTGTAAGTCCCGGTCTGTAATAAGGAGCCAGGATAGAATCGTCGAATCCGACTATGCTGACCTGCTCGGGAACCTGAACTCCCATTGCCTGCATTGCGCGAATGCATCCCCAGGCCATTTCGTCATTTGCACAGAAGAATGCGTCGGGGAGTTCTGCACCTCTTACAAGCATCAGATACATCTCGCTGTATGCGATGGCTTCCTCGAAATAACCGTTCAGGATGAATTTCTCCTCAACAGGAAAATCATACTTTTTCATTACCTTACAATAGGCTTTAAATCTGGCTTTTTCATCAAAATTCTGTACTCCGTGCATATATCCGATCCTGCGGTGTCCGAGCTTGATCAGATACTCGACCGCCTGGGTCACACCGTAATCATTGTCGATCACGACACTTGACATTTTCTCGGAATGATATTCACGATCGATAAATACCATCGGCATGTTGATCCGCTCAAGCCTTTCCATGTACTCATCACCGAGTCCGTCGTTCATGATGATGGCGCCTTCAACGCCGGAGCTTAGGATCATTCCGTAGATTTCTTCGCTGGTATTTTCGTTGCTTACGTAAATATTCAGCATGTAGCCGTTAATCTTGCATTGTATATGAACAGCCTGTATCAGCTGTCTGTAGAAATCTCCCTGTATGCTTGAAAGAAACAACCCGATCGTGTTTTTCTTACAGGATTTCAGATATTTAGCATTTACATTCGGAACGTATTTTAAGCGTTCGACAGTCTCCATAACGCGTTTCGAAGTCTCTGCGCTGACATTGCCGACATTGTTCAAAACGTTTGAAACGGTGGAGATCGCTACACCCGATTCTCTGGCTACATCCTTAATAGTTACCATTGACTGTTATCCTCCTGCCAAGCAAGCTTTTTTGTCCTGTCGACGTTGTAAATACCCCAGTGTTTTTCGGGTTCGTCGTCATCTTCCGAACCTTTCCAGGGCTCATCAAACGCTTCAAAGATAAAAACGGTGATGCCTTCTTCTTCGGTCCATTTCCATAATGACTTGATATATCCCACCTGAGTACGTTCATTAACCTGATCGGTCTTCATTGCGCTGCTGTTGCTCTTTGTTGCCCATCCGCATTCGGTGAAAATGACTTCTTTTCCGGGATATCTGTTCTTTATCAGCCTGTAATCGTCTTTGTTCATTGCGAGTGCTTTGTCGGCTGAAACTCCGTTCCACAAAGGATAGCTGTGGATCGAAATGATATCGATCACGTCTACGAGCTTTTCAAGATGAAGCCACTCGGAGGTTCCCTCGTTATATGTCACAGGCTGTTCACAGCCTGCTTTTAGCTTGATCGCAAATTCGACGAGTCTGTCCGAAGTCACAAGATCGGAACCCCAGCTCGGCCTGTTCTCATTTCCGACCGAAACACAGCATATCTCATCCCTGTATTCGTTGGCCAATGTTATAAGCTTCTTTAATGCCCTGTCATTGTAAGCCGCGTTTTTCTGTAAATGAGACGCGCTCAGGGTTTCCTTGATCCAGGGACAGCCGATATTGTTGAATTCACGTTTCGGATCGATCCCGAGCATAACCTTCAGGGGCAGTTTCTCGTCCCTTATCACCCTTAACGCAGTGCGTGCATGCGCATTCGGCTCATACATCCTGATATAGCGGTAACCGTCATTTACCAGGATCTTCAGATCCTGTAATACTTCATCATAGGACGGACAAATACCTGTCCGCGGGCTCTGTCCTTCGCGGTATCCCGAATAACAGATCGCCTTCCCGTTGTGCCATAGTTCCATGAATGCTCCTTCTGTAATAACCAATAACTATTCCATATATGCATCAATCCGGATGATCCGCCCTTCTCTCAATGCAAGAGCCGTTTCTCCTTCAAGAATACTGCCTTCAATCTCTGTTTCTTCCCCATCCGTATTCAGAAGCTTTATGCTTCTGACCGCAGATGCATTCTCTCCGAAGGTCGCCCTGTGGGAAGGATTGTGATATACTATCCTGCATCTGCCCATAAAGGTCCAACTTGCCTCACCGTTGTCATTAAAAAAATCCGTAGCCAGTGCCGGAGCAAATCCGATCTTCAGAATGCCGTCCTCGACGTAGAACGTTCTGTTGCCGATAAACATCGCGATCCACATACTGATCACTTCGGTTGTTGAGCCGGAAAGCCGCGCAACAAAGCCTCTTCCGTGAACCTTTGGATCGGGATTGGCGCTTGAAGCTATGAAGGATGAATTCTCCAGAATACTTCTGCCGTATACCGCCGGATCCATAAACGGAACAAAAGCTGTCTTTATAGCCTCGTAGAATTCGGTATAGAGTCTGTTCTTCAATAATGCATAAAGATATTTATACTCCATATGGAGGAATATGCTTTCCCTTTCAAGCCAGCCGGGTGTAAAAGCCCGTATCCTTCCGTATTGCAATGACAGGTCTTCCAGGAATCCGCTTGTTTTAAACATCTTCAGTTTTCTGTCGTAGAGATCGCTCTGAAGTACCTTCTCATGGATCTGCGCGGCATCCGAAGCTCCTTTGGCAAGATATCTTGCAGGACCTTCGAGGAATACCGGAAGGGTATTGACCCGGAATCCCTTAACCCGTATCGAAATTTTTCCGTCCGGTCCTTCATTACGGTCCCGGTTCGTAGGTTCATATGTAAAATATGTCGGAATTTCGCCTCCCGAAAGGGTTTTGGCTTTCTCGATCCCGGCGTTCAGTCTCTGCTTTACTTTAACACAGAATTCCCTGATATCATTTTCATCTACCTGAAGGGTCTTACCGCTTAATGCTCTGTAAATTGTCTTTCTGTACTTTTCTCTTGCACCGGCTGCATGATCCCAATATACAAAATCGTCATTGCCTTCATTACCGTCGGGTTCATTTTCAATCGGAACCGGAAGTGGATATTTTGTGATCAAATCCCTGATATTCTCATAGAAATCCATGACCTCGACAGGGATTTCCAGTTTTTCCTCTCCAAGTGAGTCAATCAGAAAATCAACGATCCTCACGAGTTCAAAAGTCTCAGGCATTGAACTGCCGAACATTGCAGGCAGACCGTTCATGGCGTCATTCCAGCCCGGCTTGCCTCCTTCCATCTCGATCCCCATGCCGTAGGAATCCAGTGATGCGGTCTTAGTCAGCATCAGTGTGAGCATTTTGACCGCAAAACTTGTTTTGACAATACTGCCGTCGGCATTCTTCTTCCAGTTGGTCTCCCCGGCCGTAAATCCGGGTTCTTTTATTTTATCCTCGTTGTATATTGCCGAATCATATTGGCGGACCGCGGTGCCGTCTTCAGTGTAAGTTTCACTCCTGTCGCGTACCTGAAGGGCGCTGTCATAGAACATGTATCCTTCCGAATGCATCAGTTCATGCAGTCTGTCAGGATAGATCGACAGATAATCCTCGACCAGATCCATGATATAATCCCAGTGATCGGTCCAGTATCCTTCGGATGAACCGGCTTCATAATTTCCATTGCAAAGAGGCATGATCTTTTCGATCAGTTCTCCTGGCTCGGCCGTTAATTTCAGTCCGCGGCTGTTAATAAATCTGAACAGCTGACCGGGCTTAAACTTTCCTGAAAGAAGTTTTGCAAAACCGTCTGCTACTGTATTTTCCGAACCCCGGCAATTCAGGCTGCTTCCGGAGCAGGCATCTGTCATGTACTTTACAGCTTCCTCGAGGCTTTCTTCTCTGACCGTAAATGTTGCCGGCCTTATCTCAAGCGGATTATAACCGTCCAACTGTATCAGGTTCAGGAAATTCCTGATATTGTAGTCTTCAAGATCGGGGCAGAAGAAAACATCATTTCTGCGGTT
>JAGCZE010000362.1 GCA_017960415.1 Lachnospiraceae bacterium | reverse complement strand
CCGATCCCACCGCGAACCCCGATCCTACCAAGGCTCCTACGCCTACTCCGAAGCCCGATCCGACCAAAGCTCCCACGCCTACACCGACGCCTGAGCCGACCGCAGAGCCCGAGCCCGTCGATGAGCCGGATGATGAGCCCGTTCACAGCTCTGACGGGAAGTTTGGCGATACCTTTAAACTGGAAAGTGAGCCCAGTTCAATGGATTATGCATTTAATTATTTTTTGGGAGTATACTGCCAGAATACTCAAAATCCCGCGGAATCCTTCTTTTTCCCTTATTTGGGCGATGTTATGGAGGGGGATACATTAGACGAGAATAACTATGCGTATATTTATTATTCTCCCCGCGAGAACGGAGGGCAGCTGCGTTTCCTGAAAAAGGATATCATTGATGACGAAGCGAATACAAAAATCGAGGATTCACAACTTCTGGTTACGGCCGGCGGCAAGACGTACAGCGGAGAATTTTACTGGGATTACGGTGTGCAAAAAACCTTTGTCTGTCTGCATATTGACGAATACAATATATGGTTTTCATCAGGCGGAGTTGAACAACGCGAGGTGTCCGAAAATCTTGGCGTGACCCAGGAAGTTTCGAAGAATTTCACTATCGATCCCGATACGGAGTTGTTTACAATGGATACCCGGTTGTTCGGATTAAGCTATTCCGAATTTTGTGATGAGCTGGGGCGCGACGATCTTATGGCACCGGAAGATTGGCCCTGGTGGGGAACAGACCTGAAAGTCGTATATGTGGACGAAGGTGCCGATACGATCGCATGCTTCTTCCAAAATGACAGTTTCGTGATCGCATACCGTGATGGGGCTGCAGATGTTCTCGGGGATAATACGTTTTCCGCCGCTGCATACACATATGGCCAGCCTGATAATGAATATGATTACTGGAGCGGATATTTGGCACATGAATGGTATCTGTCGGATTGTACTTACGACCAGCATGTAGAGGTCTACAACGATAACGAGGCTCATTACAGACAACAGTACACCTGGAGTGAATACACCGAATAAGGAAAGATATTTGCGATCATCATTGATTTGATTCGGCGATGACCGAAGGAATAGGAGAGTAAACTATGAATCTGAAACCGCATTTGAACCGTATTTTAAGATTGGTGTTGCTTTTTCGCGCTGGAATCTGCATACACCGGCACATATGAAGCTGGTTAAGGCCCAGTTTAACAGCTTTACCAGCGAAAATGACATGAAGCCCATGTTTTTCCTTGACGGGCATGCATGCAAGAAGGATCCGCAGAAATACGACCTCGCGCCGGCGCTTACATTTGACAATGCAATCCCGTATCTCAAATTTGCGAAAGAGAGCGGGATCCCGATGCGCGGACACACGCTCGTATGGCACAATCAGACTCCGAAGTGGTTCTTCCACAAGGGTTACAACGAGACTAACGGCCTGGCCGACAAGGAGACCATGCTCGCAAGGCTTGAGAGCTATATCAAGGGTGGTTGGGGCTTCGTAAATGAGAATTATCCCGGCATCATCTATGCCTGGGATGTCGTAAATGAAGCGATCGATGAGGGTGATTTCAGACCTTCTCTGTGGTACAAGATCTGCGGCGCCGACTTTATCTTTAAAGCATTTGAATTTGCGAGAAAATATGCGGCTCCGGGCGTTGCATTGTTTTACAATGATTATGAGACAATGCAGGTTTGGAAGCGTGACCTGATCATTTCGAAGATCCTGAAGCCGTTGATCGAGCGCGGAACTATTGACGGAATGGGCATGCAATCGCATCTGCTGATGGATCATCCCGGACTGGATGAATACCGCACAGCGCTTGAGATGTACGGCGCTCTGGGACTGCAGATTCAGATGACCGAGCTTGATATCCATAATAACGATCCTTCGGATGAGTCAATGCACAGCCTGGCACTCAGATACCGCGATTTCTTCGAGATCTTTCTGAATGCGAAGAAGTCAGGCAAGGCGAATATAACAGCGGTTACTTTCTGGGATCTGACTGATGCCCATACCTGGTTGTCGGGCTTCAGGCGTGAGACGAGCTATCCTCTGCTGTTTACAGGCAAATGTGAAGCCAAGGAAGCTTATTATGAGGTGATCAAGGCAGCGCTGTCCGCACAGGCGGCCGGAGATGGCACACAGACCGGAACAATCGAGGTTGAACCTTTCAAGCTTGAGCTTGAGGATAAAGATTTTGAATGTACGGGAATGCCCGAAAGAAAGGAGCGTAACGATATGCAGGAAGTTTATGATTTTCTGAAGGAAGCAGGAGTTTATTATCTGGCAACGGTTGAGGGCGATCAGCCCAGAGTAAGACCTTTCGGTACCGTTGATATCTTTGAAGGCAAGCTTTACATCCAGACCGGCAAGGTGAAGGAAGTTTCAAAGCAGCTTCAGAAGAATCCGAAGGCAGAGATCTGCGCATTTATGGAAGGCAAGTGGCTGCGCGTTGCGGGTAAGCTGATCCGCGATGACCGTATCGAAGCAAAGACTCACATGCTGGATGCTTACCCGAACCTGAAGGCAATGTATTCGGCAGAGGATGACAATACGGAGGTTCTCTACTTCGAGGATGCTACCGCAACATTCTCTTCATTCGGAGCACCCTCGAGAAGTATTAAGTTCTGATCGCCTGCTTTTCAGAAGAATAGTTTCTTAATATTTTTCGGGGATCAGACCGAGAGTTTTCACGATTGCAACAGAAATGATCATCCGGGCATATACCTGGATGATCATTTTGTTTGACTGCGGCTGCAATGAGCGAAGCAGGTGCTTAGAACATCTTTTGATCTGACCGTCATCTTACAAAAATCTCTCAAGCCATATCTTTGATAATTCAAGCCATGTATGTACGTCTGCAAAATACTCCGCAACGCTCTTTGCTCTTTCATCGACAGGTTTTACTTCGCCGGATGTTTTCCCTTCTTCGTGCGGTTGTTCCACGACAGCGGATCCGGCGTTTTCTTTGCGAACATCATCTTTGCCTGCAGCCTCAACATCCAGCGAGAACTGTTTGATCAGTTCTTCCCTGCGTTCGGGAGTCAGATTGACGGCGGTATTGTTTCTTACATGCTCCAATGCTAGTCCCAGTTGTTCTCCGACATATTCACCGCCGTGCCATCCGGCAAACTGTTCGTAGCTTGCGACAGACAGACCGTGTCCGCCCTTCGGAAATACATAGTGGGCAAAGGGAACGCCGGCTTCTCTTAATGCCATAGCGAACAGATAGGTGTTCTCGACAGGAACTACGCTGTCTTCCTCGGTCTGCCACAGGAAGCAGGGAGGAGTATCCTTGGTTACATGCTTCTCACATGAGAAATAATCAAGCTCATCGGCGGAAGGATCCTTGCCCAGCAGAGCCTGCATCGAGTAGATGTGAGTGTATTTGCCGGAAGTCAGGACGGGATAGCACAGGATTGCGGCATCCGGACGGTTTGAAACGGCATTTAACTCCGGATCGGGATCCGATATATCATCAAAATGGACACACAGACTGCCGCATACATGGCCGCCGGCCGAAAATCCGCATATCAGGAGCTTGTCAGGCGCGATGCGGTATCTGGCGGCATCCTTTCTGATCAGGCGCACAGCTCTTGAAATATCGTTCATAGGCTGCTTCTTCAGCGGAACACTCATTGTGATGTCGTTGGTATATGTGAGAACAAAAACATTCATCCCCATTTTGTAATACTCAAGCGCCGGAAGCTCTCCTTCATGCGCCGCGAGCATGCAGTAACCGCCGCCAGGCACCATCAGCATGCAGCGGCGCACAGCGTCGTCCTCATCATGCAGGTATGCCATGATATTGGGCATGAAGCCGTAAGCAGCCTGATATGTATATTCTTCGGGTTTCCACAGATCGATACGAAATGTTTGCATATTTACAATCTCCTGGATGAAAATGGTTTGATCGGGAATGTGAAATGAACGCATAAAAATGAGCAATCCCTATCTACTATGATTGTATGGGTTCCGGACGGAAAATGCAAGTTTACATTTTTGCGGCGCGGCTATATAATTGTATCTAATCAAAATCGTGGAGGCTGATCTTATGTCTGCAAAGAGTGAATTGAAGGAACGTACGGACAATAAACTCAAAGAACCTAAACAATACAGTGTCATCATGCTGAATGATGATTTTACTTCCATGGATTTTGTTGTAAAGGTGCTTGTTGACATATTTCATAAGGATCCCGCAAGCGCCGAACGGATCATGATGAAGGTCCATAAGAACGGAAGTGCGGTTGTGG
>JAGCZE010000361.1 GCA_017960415.1 Lachnospiraceae bacterium | reverse complement strand
GACGCGAGACGATCGGTACGCTTATCTTTGACGAGATCGATACAGGTATCAGCGGAATCACGGCACAGAAGGTTGCCGATAAGCTCTGCGCGATCGCCGAGGAGCATCAGGTCATCTGCATTACGCATCTTCCGCAGATCGCGGCGATGGCGGATTCACATTTCTGCGTTACCAAGAATGCGCTCGCCGACAGGACAAAAGTCAGTGTTGACATACTTGACGAGTCGGGTATACTTAATGAGCTCGGACGGATCCTCGGAGGAGAGAACCCTTCGGAGAGCGTCCTTGAGGCCGCGGCAGATATCAGGAATGACGCAGCTGCGCGCAAAAAAGAGATCAGAAGCGGCAAAAACCATTAATTTACAATTATTACAGCCGGAGAGAATATGAAGAATATTTTGTTTATCGCATCTGAGTGCGTACCTTTCATTAAGACGGGCGGCCTTGCGGACGTTATCGGCTCGCTTCCGAAGTACCTGAATAAGGATGAATTCGATGTAAGAGTCATCATCCCGAAGTATGCATGTATCAAGGACGAGTTTAAGTCCCAGATGAAGTATCTGAACCATTTCTACATGGAGCTTGCATGGCGTCAGCAGTATGTAGGCATCCTTGAGATGGAATATCAGGGCGTGAAGTTCTATTTCATCGACAATGAATTCTATTTCCAGGGCTATGCTCCTTACGGCCAGATCTATGAGGATGTCGAGAAGTTCGCGTTCTTCTGCCGTGCAGCGCTTTCAGCGCTCCCGATCATTCCGTTCAGGCCGGACATCATCCACTGCAACGACTGGCAGACCGGACTTGTTCCCGTATATCTGCACGATACCTTCCAGGCGAATGAGTTCTACTGGGGCATCAAGACGATCATGACGATCCATAACCTGAAATTCCAGGGCATTTGGAACAAAAAGCAGGTCATGGATATCACCGGTCTTTCCGAATACTATTTTACATCGGACAAGATCGAAGCTTACGGCGACGCGAACTACCTGAAAGCCGGAATCGTTTATGCGGACTATGTTACGACGGTCAGCAAGACCTATGCCGAGGAGATAAAGAATTCTTTCTACGGAGAGGGACTTGACGGACTGATGAACGCGAGGGCGAACAGCCTCTGCGGTATCGTGAACGGTCTGGACTATGATGAATACAATCCCGAAACGGATCCTTATATTTTCAAGCAGTATTCGGCGATGGATTTCCGTAAGGAAAAGGTTAAGAACAAGCGTGAGTTCCAGCGTGAGCTCGGACTTACGGTTGATGACCGCAAGTTCATGATCGGTATCTGCTCAAGACTTACGGACCAGAAGGGACTTGACCTTGTGGACTGCGTTATTGAGCAGATCTGCACCGAGGATACACAGCTTGTCGTGCTCGGAACCGGTGAGGCAAAGTACGAGAACCTGTTCAGGCATTTCGCATGGAAGTATCCCGACAGGGTTTCGGCGAATATCTACTATTCGAATGACCGTGCGCACAAGCTTTACGCAGGCTGCGACGCGTACCTGATGCCTTCGCTGTTTGAGCCCTGCGGACTGAGCCAGCTGATGAGCCTTCGTTACGGAACACTTCCGATCGTTCGTGAGACGGGCGGCCTGAAGGATACGGTTTATCCGTACGATGAGTACGGCAACACCGGAACAGGTTTCAGCTTCTCGAACTACAACGCGCATGAGATGCTTGCGACGATCAATTACGCGAAGCACATTTTCTACGACCGCAGGCGTGAATGGAACAAGCTGATCGACAGAGCGATGGCGCAGGATTTCTCTTGGAACAATTCGGCGCGCCAGTATGAGGACCTTTACAGACGTCTGTAAAACTCAAATATTTGATTTTACGCGGCCCCGTCACTCCGGTGAGATGATGGGACCGCTTTACTTGAAACAGGGGAGATGGGGAATATGAAATGTGAGCAGCTGCTTGCAGAGCTTAAATATGAATTTGTGAATAAGACCGAAGGGGTAATGGACCGCGAGATCACTGCCGTAGTTAACGATACGAGGAAGGTTTCGGACGGATGCCTCTTTGTATGCATAAAGGGAGCGAATTTCGATTCGCATGATGCGGTAGCGGATATCGCGAAGAACGGCGCGGCCGTGATCGTAGTCGAGCGTGATGTGGAGCCTGTTGACGGAGCTGCTGTTATCAAGGTTGCGGATACGAGAATAGCGATGTCTCTTCTCGCCGCTGCATGGTTTGATTATCCGGCTCGCAAGCTTATTACGATCGCGCTTACGGGCACGAAGGGCAAGTCGACGAGCGCTTACATGATCCGCAACATTCTTCAGAAATGTGGGCATAAGACCGGTATCATTGGCACTATCGGCGTTGGCATCGGAGATAAGGTTTACCAGACACACAATACGACTCCCGATCCTTACACAGTGCAGTCATATCTTGCACAGATGGTGGATGAGGGCTGCGACAGCCTTGTTATGGAGGTCAGCTCCCAGGCGATGAAGCAGAACCGCGTGGCCGGCATTATCTATGATTACGCGCTCTTTACGAATGTCGAGTCGGACCATATCGGACCTAACGAGCACGCGAGCTTTGAGGAATATACATATTGCAAGAGCCTGCTGTTCAGACAGTGCAGGGTGGCTCTCGGCAATGGGGACGATGCTCATTTTGATGCCGTTGTGCGCTGCAAGGAGCCTGCACCCGCTGATTTCCCTGCATGCGGTCTGCCTGCGTGTGATAAGGTTATCTCGTTCGGTTACGGAGAGACTAACGATTTCCGCGCTGAGAATATCGAACTGATCGGAAGCGGCGGAGATATAGGTATCGCTTATGACGCTGTATTTGGCGGCGAGAGGCTGAAGATCACGCTTTCGACACCCGGAAGATTCAATGTGAACAATTCGCTAGGCGCATTCGCCGTATGCAGCGGAATCCTGAAAAAGGACACCGCAGGCGATGCTTCGAAGCTGAAGGATCTGTATAAAAAGGCTTCAGAGGCTCTTTATGAGACCAAGGTAAGAGGAAGACTCGAAACTCTTAAGATCAGCGACCGCTTTGCGATCATGATCGACTATGCGCATAATTCGATGGCGCTCAAGAGTCTGCTCTCGACGCTCCGCGAACACAAGCCCGGAAGACTCGTATGCTTATTTGGCTGCGGAGGCAACAGAGACAAAGAGAGGCGTTTCGAGATGGGTGAGG
>JAGCZE010000360.1 GCA_017960415.1 Lachnospiraceae bacterium | reverse complement strand
TGCCGGGCAACATGAACAATCTTATGAAACAGGCGCAGCGTATGCAGCATCAGATGGAAGAGAAACAGAAAGAGATGGAGGAGAAGGTTTGGGAGGCTTCCGCAGGCGGCGGAGCCGTTACCGTGCGTGTTTCCGGTAAAAAGGAGATCGAGTCGGTGACCCTTTCACCCGAAGTCGTTGATCCCGATGATATCGAAATGCTCCAGGATCTTATTGTTGCCGCAGTAAACGAAGCATTAAGAAAGATGGAGGACGAGCAGTCGGAGATGTTCAATTCGCTGTCGGGCGGCCTGGGCGGCCTGGGCGGACTCAGCGGTCTGTTCTGATAAGATGGAATATTACAGTGAGAAAATCAACCGGCTGATCGAAGAATTGGGCAGATTGCCCGGTGTCGGCCGTAAATCGGCTCAGAGACTGGCTTTTCACATCTTAAGCCTTACGAAGGAAAGAGTGGAGGGCCTTGCTTTTGCCATAGAGGATGCAAAAAACAGCGTAACCTATTGCAAAGAGTGTTTTAACCTTACCGACAGGGAAATATGCCCGATATGCGCCAATCCCGCGCGGAACAAAAGGATCATTATGGTGGTCGAGAATCCGAGGGATCTTGCCGCGTATGAAAAAACCGGTAAGTTCAGCGGCGTGTATCATGTCCTTCACGGCGCTATCTCCCCGATGCAGGGTATCGGACCCGGAGATATCAAGCTGAAGGAGCTGATGCTGCGGCTCCAGAAGGATGTTGACGAGGTTATTATCGCAACCAATTCGTCGCTTGAGGGCGAGGCTACCGCGATGTATATCAGCAAGCTGGTCAAGCCGGCCGGTATCAAAGTGAGCCGTATCGCCAGCGGGATCCCGGTGGGCGGAGACCTTGAGAATATCGATGAGGTTACATTGCTGAAGGCACTTGACGGGCGCGTTGAGATTTAATAAGGCTATAAATGTATAATCGGGGACACGGAGGTTATTTTATGGGAGAAGAAAACAATGTTTTGAATGGCGGTATTGACATTCTGAATGAGATGAAGGCCAGTATTACCGAACTTGAAGACATGAAGCTCAAGGTGGTCGGGCTTTCGGAGAAACAGACGAAGCTCGAAAAGGATATCGCGGCCAAGCAGAAGAGCATGGATGCGGAGATCGGTACCACTGTGGCCAGGAGACTTTCCGAGATCGAAAAGTCATTTGATTCCGAGATCGACAATACAAGAGACCGCATTAAGCGCGTGCGCACCAAGAAGGATAAACTCAAGGATGCCAGAATCTCAGAGAGGATCGAGATCGAGACCGCTTCGCTCCATGAGCAGATCAGAAGCCAGAAGCAGGATCTGAAAGGTATTTTTTCAAGGGAACATATCTCACGCATTTTTAATACCGAATATTTCTTCTCGGTATTTTTGCCCGATCAGGTCGGTGATTTCTGCGTGATCCTTGCGTCGATCATTATAATGCTGGCATTACCGGCATTGATATATGTACTTCTTCCGCAAGCCCTTCATAAGCTGTGGGTCGGTGTATTGCTGTATGTAGTCGTTATTGTGGTTTCAATGGCGATATTCTGGCTCATTTACAAATTTGTTAAGAAGAAAAACATCAAAGCGCTGGAAAATGCGCGCACTATCCGTGACAATATCCGCAATACAAAAAAGCAGATACGTAAACTTGAACGCGATATCCGCAAGGATAAGGATGAGAGTGGTTACGGACTTGAAAAATACGAGACCGAGCTTCAGGATCTGGACAATCAGATCAATGATATTGTTGATCAGAAAAAACGTGCGTTGTCCGATTTTGAGACAACTACAAAGGTTGATATCACAAATCAGATCAAGGCCGGATATATTGATTCCATCAACAAAATGAAGGCTGAAAATGAGATCGCATATGATGAGCAGCGTACTCTTGAGAACAGGATCAAGACTGCTTCTCTGGAGATCTCCCAGAAATATGAGGCTTATGTCGGAAAAGAGAACCTGTCCGCAGGCATGATCGACAGTCTGATCGAGATCATCAACGGCGGGGATGCGGTCAATATTGCCGATGCTCTTGCATTTTACAAGAAAGCACAGGGCGAGGGCAGGAAACCCGTCATAGAGAAAGCAACTGCGGAAAAGACTGTTGCCGAAAATAATGTTACTGAAACAGAAGCGGAGACTGTAAAAGATGAATGATTCATCCCGCAGACCGAATAAAGCCGCGATTGTTGTCATGATCCTGTTTGCAGCGGCCATTATTGGTGTAATCGTATATGCCGTACTCGGCGGTAAAACTTCATATACTTCATGGGAAACCACCCTGTCCTACGGGAATATTCCGGATGCAAGATATCTGAGGGTTAAGGGCGGATATATCGCCTACAACTCCGACGGAGCGGGGAAGTATTCCGGTGACGGAAGCGTGTCATGGAATATCAGCTTTTCTCTTGAAGATCCCATTGCCGCAGCAAACGGTGATTATGCCGCGTTTGCCGACAGGGGAGGCCAGACGGTGCATGTGACCGACGGAACCGGCACAAACCAGTCCTATACGGTGTCTGAAAAGATCGCCCAGATCTGTGTCGCAGACAAGGGGATCACGGCGGTTCGGACCAATGCCGGGGATTCTGACCGGATTTACATTTACGATATAAACGGAAATATGCTCATCGATCTGAAAACAGATGTTAAAAAATCCGGTTTTCCGATCACAATGGCTCTTTCGGGAGACGGGAAGAAGCTGGTTACTTCATATCTGGAGGTCGGACAGGAAAATACGGCCTGGCTGACGTTCTATAATTTTGATGATGTCGGGCAGAATTATTCCGATAAGATCGTCGGCAGCTATTCTTATGAGGAAGAGCTGATAGTAGATATAAGGTTTTTGAATGATTCGAGAGTAGCGGTGTTCTATGCCGGAGGCTGCGATGTGTATAAGATGAGAGAGATTCCCGAGCTTGTAACGAATCTGCGCTTTGATGGCGGGATTGAAGCGGTATGCGGTTCGGATACGGGATTTGCCATCGCGCGAAAGGAGACGGACGGCGTTTCGGTGGTGGTATACGACCTTAACGGAAAAGCAGTCTCGACCATCAACAGCAGTATGAGCTTTGACACGATGAGTCTTGAAAATGATGAGCTGATCCTGACTCAGGATGATTCGTGCGTTATTTACAGAAAGGGCGGCGACGAAAAGCTCAGAGCACGTTTTAACGATACCATCTGTCTTATGTACCCCGGATCGGGTAATGCGGAATATGTTGTGGTCGGCAGGAATACCACCGAAAGGATCCGCTTGAGAACATTAAAGGAGGATGCAGCCCGGGCTGCGGACGAACAATGAATGGTGAATTAAGCAATGCGTGGCTGTCACCGGCATTTATAGTAACTCTGATCATCATTGCCGTATGCGTGATAGCCGGATTGAAGAGAGGACTGGTCAAGACTCTGTTTGACCTGTTTGGAATGCTTCTTGCGGTGATCCTTACGATCCTGATCTCTCCTTATGTGGCATCGGCTATCCGGAATAATCCGAGCATGTACGATACTATTCACTCGAAGATCGAAGAACATGTTCATCTGAATTTTAATCTTTCGGACAATACACTGACCGATTATGTGGACGGAATGAAGCTGCCCAAAAAAGTCAGCGATTTTCTTCTGGACAGCGGCGAGAACGTCACAAATGCGGCAAACCAATCTGTAGCCCAGATCAATGCAAAGATTACCGATAAACTCACCGATATGGCGATCAACTGTATTGCATTTATTATTACATTAATAATAATGATCGTTCTGATCGCGATATTATCGATGGTACTCAATCTTGTAAGCAAATTACCGGTTTTGAATATGCTGAATAAAACCCTCGGTATGACTGCCGGTATCATAGAAGCATATCTGATCCTTTCTGTTATCGGAGTTATCATAATGGCGGCTTCCACCTCGGAACTCGGGATAAAGATCATAGGACAGATTTCGGCAAACCCGCTTCTGTCATTTATTTACAAGCATAATCTTCTGTTAATGGGGATCACAAGATTCAGAGGAATGCTCAAATAAGACAAATTGTGATTATTGTATACACAATTAACTCAAAATCGGCAAGAAGTTAATCTATAAATAAGTGAAAAAAGGGGTTGACATAATCTGTGCCGGGTGATATAATGCTATTTGCTGACGCGCCAAAGGGAAGAAAGCAGAT
>JAGCZE010000359.1 GCA_017960415.1 Lachnospiraceae bacterium | reverse complement strand
TGTCAGGTCGGTAACAGGAGTCGGCGTAGGTGCCTGAGTGGGCACGGGTGTTGCTGTAGGCGCGGGTGTTGCTGTAACCGTCGCGACTTCCTGTGTAGGAGCAGGTTCTTCTGTCACAACAGGGGCCTCGGTCACCTTTTCGGTTCCGGTGGCAGGAGCGTCCGTTGTCTTATTTTCCTTTTCCGTATTATTCGCAAATAATGCGAGTGTAGGCGTAGGTGTACTCTCGGCCTGTCCGCCTTCGGGACCTGTTTCTCCGAGTTTTGAGAAAATGATGACTCCTACGAGTATCAGGATCAGAACGCCCAGAATATAGGGCATTACGGTTAAAATCTTCTTCGTATTCATTCTTTACTTAATCCTCTCTGCTTAAATACTCCTTTTGTTCGGGCGTAAGAGTATCTATATGCTTGCCCAGATACTCAAGTTTACGCACCGCAACGGCATTATCAACCTCTTTCGGAACGCTGATAAGCTTTGTTTTTAATTCACTTCCGTGCTCAACCAGGTATTTTGCCGAAAGCGCCTGGATCGCAAAGCTCATATCCATGATCTCCGCGGGATGTCCGTCTCCTGCCGCAAGATTAACAAGCCTGCCTTCCGCCAGGATATATATCCATCTGCCGTTTTCAAGCTTGTAGCCCATTATGTTGTGTCTCATCTCAGCGGTTTCTACTGCCATGGCCTTTAAGGCGGCTACATCCACTTCAACATCAAAATGACCGGCGTTGCAGCATATCGCACCGTCCTTCATAAGCAGGAAGTCTTCTTTTGTCACGACGCCGCAGCATCCCGTAACGGTAATAAAGAAATCACCGACTTTCGCCGCTTCCTTCATCGGCATCACGTCAAATCCGTCCATAACGGCTTCGATAGCCTTGATCGGGTCGACCTCGGTGACAACAACACGTGCTCCGAGACCTTTTGCACGCATCGCTACACCCTTGCCGCACCAGCCGTAGCCTGCAACGACTACGATCTTGCCGCATACGATCAGATTTGTGGTACGATTGATACCGTCCCAAACAGACTGGCCCGTTCCGTATCTGTTGTCAAACAGGTGCTTGCAATCTGCATCATTTACGAGAACCATGGGGAACTCCAGCGTGCCGGCCTTGTCCATAGCCTTGAGTCTGATAATACCCGTAGTCGTTTCCTCGCATCCGCCGATCACGTATTGAAGCTTATCCCTGAAACGCGTATGCAGAGCATTTACAAGGTCGCCTCCGTCGTCAATGATGATCTCACAGTTATTTTCCAGAACATGGTCGATATGCGCGTTGTATTCCTCTTCTGTCGCGCCGTACCATGCATGTACTTCCATGTCGTCACTGACCAGCGCCGCCGCCACATCATCCTGTGTGGAGAGCGGATTGCTCCCTGTAATGAACATTTGGGCGCCGCCGCTTTTAAGCACCGTGCACAGATATGCGGTCTTGGCCTCAAGGTGGATAGACAGTGCGATCCTTTTTCCCTCAAAGGGTCTGGTCTTTGAAAATTCTTCCTCAAGTCCGCGGAGCAGATCACAGTTTCTTCTTACCCATTCAATCTTTCTCTTTCCCGATTCAGCAAGTGAAATATCCCTGATCTCAGCATTCATAGAACTACCTGCCTTTCCCAGTCATTATTTTTCGGAAATAAGTTTCATATATCTTGAGCCGATCCTGTCCATTTCATAATAGAGCTTTTCTTCGTCGATAGTCTTAACTTCTTTATGCTCCATTAAAATTTTACCATTTACGATCACAGTGTCAACCTCATTTCCTGTTCCGGAATAAATAAGTGCCGAAACAAGATTGTTGGCAGGCGTAAATGCGGGAGTCTTCAAGTCGATGATCGTAATATCGGCCTTATATCCCTCCTCTATCCTTCCAAGCTCGGATTCTCTTCCAAGAGCCTTTGCCCCGCCTATAGTGGCCATTTTCAGGACATCTGCGGCAGATACCGTAACTGCGTCCTTGTTTAACCCCTTATGTATCAGGGCTTCGATCGTCATCTCCCTGAACAGGTTCAGGGAATTGTTGCTGGCAGCGCCATCGGTACCTATACATACCGAAATGCCTTCCTTCAGCATTCTCGGAACATTCGAAAAGCCGTTGGCCAGCTTCATGTTGCTGACAGGGTTGACAGCCACATTTACATTCTTTTCCCTTAATATATCAAAATCACTGTCTTTGAGGTGTACACAATGGGCAGCGATGGTTCTTACATCAAATACTCCTGCCCTGTCGGCGTACTCTATCGGTGTCACTCCGTATTTCTCACGGATAGACTCGATCTCGTTAAGGCCCTCTGCCAGATGAATATGCAGTCCGAAACCGTTTTCTTTTGCGTATCCGGCAATATATTTCAGATAATCGGGTCCGCATGAATAGGGCGCATGGGGCGCCAGCATCGTCATGAGCCTGTCACCGTCACACCATTTTTCATTATCCGAAAGAGCTTCCTTTAAACGTCTTAATCCGCCTTCATCATCACTTTTATCCCCAACGAGGCCTCTTGTAAGGCATACGCGCATACCGCTGTCAAATGCTGCCTTCGCGCTTTCGTCGGGCGTCATGTGCATATCAACATAACTCGTGGTTCCCGAGCGGATCATTTCAAGATTGGCCAGAAGCGCGCCAAAATAGCTCTCCTGTTCGGTCATCGCATCCTCAAGCGGGGATATCGTATCAAACAGCCACTCGGTAAAAGGCACATCATCCGCAATATTTCTAAACATGGTCATATAAGCATGGGTATGGGAATTGATCAATCCGGGGATCGCAAGCTTGTCTTTTCCGCTGATTATCCTGTCGGGTTTCAGATCTTCTGATGTGCAAGCGGTCTTTGAGCTCTTTCCTTCCGATGCGCAGTCTGCAAATTTCCTGCAAACAGCGGCTATTCTGTCATCTTTCAGATAGATGTCAGCTTCCCCGATGACAGGAAGGTCATTTTCAAAAAATAAAGTTTTAATGGAGTCAATTTTGATCACCATAGAAAAAATCTCCTAAAATTTTTTTATTTTAAATTATTAACATTTTGTTCACAATAATGACATTGTTTGCTCACATGTTTAGTATATCATAAGAGCATAGAAAAGAAAAACAACAACTTCTTCATTTTGCAAAACAGATAATTTTTTTCATAAAACAAAGCCCGGTAGTTACCCTCCCCCTCTATCGGGCTTCTCCTCTGCCTATAAGCCGTATTTTTATGCGGCTTTTTTTTATGTTTAAGATTGCATTCGATATGATCGTTCTCATTTATGATCTTATTTTAAACCGGTCTTCATTCTGTTTTGTAGGAAATACCTCCGTGACGATAGTCATTATTTATTACGATATTTCAAACCGGTCTTCCTTCTGTTATGTCGAAGATATCTCTGTAATGATCGTCCGTATCTTGTCATAGTCATAATTGTCCAGAGCATCTATGGCTTTTTCAATTTTCAGCCTCATATCACCTGTACTTGCGCGCCGCAGTATTTCGAGTCCTTCCTGTATATAATCGAATTCAAAGCGGTTCAGGGCCGAAAGTGTATATGATATCACTTCGGCACGGTCACGGGCATCAAGAGGTTCTTCGGCACTTATATAGCTGCCGGGATCCATATCGGAGCTGGAAATCTTTTCATATTCGCCGGCCGCCCGTTCTATTGCATCCGCAGCCGTAACTACATTGACCATATATGAATGCACATGCTCATGGAACATGATCGAAGGCACACTCGGCTCCTGTCCGGACTCCTGTGCCTTAAGAAGCTTCTCTGCGGCTGTTTCTACGACTTCGGAATCATATCTTAGGTTATCTATACCTATATTGGCAAAAACCGTTTTTAAGCTGTGCGCCGCAAGCTTCAGCTGAAACGTATCCGAAGTACGGACATATGAATTCAGAATATCGGCATAATCCCTTATATTATTGACAGATGCCTTCAACAGGCGCAAAAAAGAGCTTTCTTTACCCAGAGAGGTCTTTAGGCCCTTTTCATAATCCATTCCGGGCACGCCTTTTAAGCATTCCTTCAGCAGACTGCGGCCTTCAGGGACATTTTCGTGAATATTGAGCAGCTTTTTGGGAACTAGATAATCTCCCTCGTTCATGCATTCGCAGATTATCCTGTATACAGCATTCGGACTTAAGGGTTTTGAGATCGCGTCAATCGCGCCGGCCTCCTTGAACAGGTCGATCAGCTGGTCGGTGACATCTCCGCTCATCCCGTATACAGGAATCTTGCTGAATTTTCTTATGATCTTGGTTGCTTCCACGCCGTCCATACCGGGCATGACATAATCCATAAGAACAAAAGAAACGGTTCTTTCACCGCCCTTTCTTTCCAGATATTTAACAAGATCGACCGCTTCCTCGCCGGAAGCCGCCTTTACGCATTCCAGGCCGAATGCATCAAGCAGATCGGAAATGATCATAAGATTAATATCGTTATCATCTACTACCAGCGCACCCTTTTTCATACGCTATTTCCTCCATACCAAGCGGATATTCCGTATTTTTAGCCGAAATGAATATCCATCTGTGTAATTTATCCCTGTCCCGACCCGCTCAGATAATCGATCAGATGAAAATTCGCATTCTTATGGGCCTTGAAGAGCGTACCGGTCTTCTCACCCTCCAGGATACGTGAGATCACGGACATATCCTCGCTGCTTGTAATGATCATGTCTGCTCCCGAATCATTGGCAATACGGGCTGCCGAGATCTTGGTAGACATACCGCCGGTTCCTACCGCCGATCCGACACCCTTTCCCATAGCAATGATCTCATCGCTGATATATTCGACAGTATCGATAAATTCTGCATCCGGATTCTTGTGCGGATCATCGGGATAAAGACCTTCGATGTCGGAAAGAAGGATCAGAAAGTCGGCTTTTACAAGTGCGGCAACAATAGCCGAAAGTGTATCGTTGTCGCCGAACTCGATCTCATCTGTCGCAACAGTATCGTTTTCATTGACGATCGGAATAACACCCATACGCAGAAGCTCATTGAAGGTATTCTCGGCATTGTGCCTGCTCTCGGTCCTGATCATAGTGTATGTTGTCAGCAGGATCTGAGCTACGGAATGCTGATATTCGGCGAAGAATTTCTGATAAACCATCATCAGGCTTGCCTGTCCCACTGCCGCGCAGGCCTGCTTCTGAGCCTTTTGTGAAGGCTTGTGCTCCATTCCGAGCACACGGCTGCCCACCGGTATGGCTCGTGAAGATACCTGTATGACTTCCTTGCCGGAGTTGGCGAGGTCCGCCAGTACACGTACAAGCTTCTCTATCTTATCCAGATTCATGCGTCCGGTCTCGGGATAGGTGATCGAAGAAGATCCGACCTTGATCACGATCCTCTTCTTATCCTTTAAATAATCCCTGCCGGCAGATAATTGATTGGTTTCCAATTTATTGATCCTCGGTTTCGTTATATGTTGTTGGTTTTGATACTTGTTTCGGTTATTTGTTTATTGTCTTTGTTTTTACTTGTTTACTACATTTGTTTTTATCTGTGTATGTGGTTTTCTGCTTCAATTCATTTTTTTGAGTTATCCGGCTTGGATGCCTTCTGACCAAGCTCAACTCCCTTGGCATAGCAGGCATCGGTTGCTTTCATTATCGCGTTTCTGAAGCCCCACTCTTCAAGAGCCTCAACAGCCGCAATGGTTGTTCCGCCCGGTGAGCATACATTATCCTTCAGTGCCCCCGGATGATCTCCTGATTCAAGGACCATCTTCGCCGAACCCAATACTGTCTGTGCGGCAAGCTTGTAGGCCGTTTTGCGCGGAATACCGTATTTTACAACACTGTCTGCAAGGGCCTCGATAAACATATAAACATATGCCGGAGAGCTTCCGTTGGCGCAGATAGCTGCATTCATCAGGTTTTCGGTAATGATCTCGACCTTGCCGACCTTTTCGAACAAGTCGGTCACATCCTTTTTCCCTGCCTCATCAAAGCCGCCGCCGTACTCGGAGAAACATATGCAGCTCATTCCTTCGCCCACCATTGCCGGAGTATTCGGCATTATCCTGGCAATCCTGACATCCTGTCCGATACCCTCATGCAGAGTTTCACATGTAACTCCTGCGGCAATCGACACGATAGTCTTTCCCTTCAGGTTTGCTCCGGCAAGATTCTCAAAAACATTGCCGAGCATCTGCGGTTTTACACATATGACGGTTATCTCGGACTCCTCGGCAAGTGTTTTCGTGTCCCTGCTGTATTCTATGCCGGTCTGAGCTTTGATCCGCTCCATCTCCTCAATAAAAGGTGTAAAATAAGTAACATTCTCCCTGCCTGCAAGCTCTGCGGCTCCCACAAGCAGAGGATATCCCATGTTTCCTGTTCCAATAAATCCGTATTTTTTCATTTTTTTACCTC
>JAGCZE010000358.1 GCA_017960415.1 Lachnospiraceae bacterium | reverse complement strand
TAATATAATGAAAGGAGAATTGATGAGATTTATCTTTGAGACATATTATCTGAATATCCGTGAGTACGCAAAGATAATCAGTGAGATCAATACTGAATATGAAAAATACAGAGATATTCAATTCGCTGCACACATTTCTTATGACATTTCTGATACGCCGTGTGTCTACCTGTTTGAAAATCACGGTTTTAACAACAATAACATTTATATGAAATAACCCATTTGACGTTCAATAATGAATGTATAGGAGGGCTGTTTATGTATGAATTAAAGGAACTCCTGATCAAAGTCAGGGATTCTTATTTTGATTTTGTGGTGGCTATGTTGGTTTATGCGGAAAAGAAGCCTTCAAGATGTGATCTGTTGATAAAATTCCTTAAATCAAATCCCGATGCGAATTCTTCTGATGTGGTTAAATTTGTTTCGGAACAGCCGGATTTCTTTGAGGATGCAGCACCCTTGAACGTCGGTTGAGGCCCCTATTGCAGGACAAACGCCTCTAAACCTCTTTTCATTACAGAAGCGTTTGTCCTGTTATTTTTGATCGATATTTAAAAAATATTTTAAATACTTCTTGACAAAGAGATGATCGCAGACTAAAATGTATTTAAAGAAATTTTTAAATACATGGAAAATATTTGTACAGAAGAAATTATTAAATACACAGGAAACGTTTGTACAGAAGATATTTGTACCACCATTGACAGAGGGAAGTGATGAACGGGAGATGTCAGAGAGCAATGTTTTTAAAGTGTTATCGGACGCGCAGCGCAGACAGATCCTTGAAATGCTGAAATACGGCCGGCTGAGCGCGGGTGAGATAGCCGAGAAGCTTGACGTGAGTCCGGCGGCGCTGTCATATCACCTGAGACTGCTGAAAGAAGCAGAACTGGTGAATGAGTACAGAAGCGGCAATTTTATCTATTATGAGCTGAATACTACGGTGCTTCAGGATATCATTCTCTGGGTCAAAGGACTCGGAGGGGAGTGAAGCGGAGCAAATTGTCGAAAAAACAGGGGAAGCAGGTTGAACAGCTCGTTTGGAAAGGTTCCGAAAGGAGAAGTCTATGAAAGTACTGAAGAGAGCAATGTGGATCATTTCTTTTCTGCCGTTTGTGATCACGGCATTAATTATTCCGGGGCTGCCCGATGCCGTACCGATCCATTATGACAGCAGCTGGCGTGTTGACGGGTATGGTTCGAAGTACGTGGATTATCTTTTACCTGCGGTTGTTATCGTGTTTACCGCGGTTTTTGCACTTATGATCAGAAATAAGGAAAAGGCGGCGGAAGCTGCGCAGACTGATAAGGAAAGACAGGATAATCTCGCAAATGCAAAGACGATAGCAATCTCTACAGTCGGCGTTACAGCAGGCTTTGCGGTAATGCAATGTGCTTTTCTTTACGGACAGTCCAAGGATCTTTCGGGAGAAGCTTTAAGCAGCTCCCTCATTGCCAAGATTACCTATATTTCCGTCGCGGTACTCCTGATCGTCATGGGCAATTACATTCCGAGGACCAAGCGGAACGGTTTGATAGGTTTAAGATGTACCTGGAGCATGTACAATGATGTTACCTGGGAAAGAAGCAACAGGTTCGGCGGAAAGGTGCTGTTCATTACCGGGATCGTGATGCTTGTGATAACACTTATTGTCGGATACATAGCGGCTGCTGTATGGACGTTTGTATTGATAGCATTGGCGGTGGTTATCATGCTGATCTATGCAAAGAAAGTCTACACAGAGCAGAAAGCGCTGGACGATCACAGGTGAAAAGCTGTCAAAGAAAGATCTGACAATATTCAAAAATGATCGGCATACAGGTGACTAAAACGTAAGGAAATCAAAAAAAATCAGTGAGCGGAAGCTTTGTCTTTTGGCACATCCGCTCACTTTTTTATTTGTTCGTGAAAAATAACTCTTGCAAGTGCAAATAAATAATAGTATTCTTATTTCCATGTGTAAATAGTAATGTATGGAGGAACACCATGAAACACAACTTACTTATTGTGGAGTCACCCGCAAAAGCGAAGACTATCAAGAAATTCCTTGGAAACGGATACGACGTTATTGCATCAAACGGTCATGTGAGAGATCTGCCCAAGTCTACCATGGGTATTGATGTCGAGCATGATTTTGAACCTAAATATATCACTATCAGAGGAAAGGGTGATCTGATCGCCGATCTGAAAAAGGCGGTCAAAAAGGCGGATATGGTTTATCTCGCAACGGACCCTGACCGCGAGGGAGAGGCTATTTCCTGGCATCTGGCCCAGCTGCTCAAGCTTGAAGACGGCAAGTTCAGACGTGTTACATTTAACGAGATCACGAAGAATGCGATCAAGAATGCGATGAAACAGGCCCGGGACATTGATATGGAGCTTGTGGATGCACAGCAGGCAAGACGTGTTCTGGACCGTCTGGTGGGCTACCAGATCAGCCCTGTGCTCTGGGCAAAGGTAAAATCGGGCCTTTCCGCGGGAAGAGTGCAGTCTGTGGCTCTGAGGATCATTGCCGACCGTGAAAATGAGATCAATTCCTTTGTGGAAGAAGAATATTGGAATATCGATGCGGAACTCTCGGGAAAGAAAGCTTCGGAGAAATTCATTGCCAGATTTGCCGGAGACGGCAAATTCGCATTAAGAAGCAAGGCAGATGTCGATAAAGTATATAATGCGATCAAGAATGCCAAATTCTCGATCTCGGAGATCAAGCATGGCGAGCGCAGGCGCAAGGCACCACTTCCTTTTACAACTTCGACGCTGCAGCAGGAGGCTGCCAAGCAGCTTGGCTTCTCACCTTCAAAGACCATGCAGATCGCACAGCAGCTCTATGAGGGCGTTGATGTTGCGGAGCATGGCACTGTCGGACTGATCACCTATCTGAGAACCGATTCGACACGTATTTCACAGGAAGCCGATGAAGCGGTTCGTAAATATATTGTCGAAAAATACGGAAAAGATTACGAGGGCGCCCCTGCCACCGTAAAGAACAGCAACAAAAAGATCCAGGATGCTCACGAAGCTATCCGTCCCTCATATGTTGACTTTGATCCTTCTCAGCTGAAGGATTCGCTCTCGCGTGACCAGCTGCGCCTGTACAGACTGATATGGCAGCGTTTCGTGGCAAGCCGTATGGAACAGGCCGTATACGAGACGATCTCCGTCAAGCTCGACGCAGCGGGATATACCTTTACTTCAGGGTCTTCGAAGCTCAAGTTCGAAGGCTTCATGTCGGTATACAAGAGTGAAGATGCGGCTGCAGAGACCGAGAATCACGATGATTCCGAGAACAATAAGGATCTGAGCTGGATCACCGAAAAGACAGTCCTGAAATGCGACGATATAAAACCGGAGCAGCATTTTACGCAGCCTCCCGCTCATTTTAACGAAGGTTCGCTGGTTAAAGCGCTCGAGGAGCTTGGCATCGGACGCCCGAGTACCTATGCTCCGACGATCTCCACGATCGTTTCGAGGCATTATGTTGCAAAAGAAAACAAGAATCTTTACATGACCGATCTCGGCGAAGCTGTTAACGGCATTATGTGCGATGCTTTTCCGGAGATAGTCGATGTGAATTTCACCGCTACGATGGAGAACCTTCTCGACGGCATCGAGGAGGGTGAGATCAAGTGGAAGAACGTGATCCGCAATTTCTACCCCGATCTTCAGAAAGCCGTCGAAGTTGCAAATAAGGATCTTGAAAAGGTTAAGATCCGCGATGAAGTGACCGATATAATATGTGAGAACTGTGGAAGGAATATGGTCATTAAATACGGTCCTCACGGAAAATTCCTGGCTTGTCCGGGATTCCCCGAGTGTCGCAACACGAAGCCGCTGCTTGAGAAGACCGGTCAGAAATGTCCGAAATGCGGTACCGGCGATGTGCTCATTATGAAGACCAAGAAGGGCAGAAGATTCTACGGCTGCTCAAACCATCCGGACTGTGACTTCGTTTCATGGCAGAAACCGGCAGAAGAGAAGAAGTGAAAACTCCTTCAAAACAAGCTTTCATGTGATTTTTACAGGAATAATATTTAATTGTTTCTGAATAGTAACTACAATTGATTAAATTGTGCACATTTTCCTTGAAATATCTAAATATTTGTGTTATAATAATTCAAGTATTCGGAGGAAAAGCTTTTTTGGGGGAAATGTGATGAGTGTTCAACTATTAGATAAAACTCGGAAAATTAACAAACTTCTGCACAATAACAATTCACACAAGGTGGTTTTTAACGATATCTGTCTTGTGCTGAGCGATATCCTCGAGTCCAATACTCTCGTGATCAGCCGCAAGGGCAAGGTTCTCGGAATCAGGAACCGTTCTGATTTTACGCCTATCCATGAGCTGATCAGGGATTCTGTGGGCGGTCATATTGACGAAGATTTAAACGAGCGTCTGCTCAATATCCTCTCGACCAAGGAGAATGTCAACCTGCAGACTCTGGGCTTCGAATCCGAGAATATCGGCAATTACGTTGCTATCATCACGCCCATCGATATCGCGGGTGAGCGCCTCGGCACGCTGTTCCTGTACAGGGAAGGCCGCCAGTTTACTATTGACGATATCATCCTGAGCGAGTACGGGACAACTGTAGTCGGTCTTGAGATGATGCGTTCCGTCAATGAAGAGAACGCCGAAGAAAACCGCAAGGTTGCCATCGTGAAGTCTGCCATCAGCACGCTCTCATTCTCGGAGCTTGAGGCTATCAGACATATATTTGCAGAGCTTGACGGCAATGAAGGAATACTTGTCGCCAGCAAGATCGCGGACAGGGTGGGGATTACCCGTTCCGTTATTGTCAATGCATTGAGAAAATTTGAAAGCGCCGGAGTTATCGAATCCCGTTCGTCAGGTATGAAGGGAACCTATATCAAGGTCCTGAACGATGTTGTATTCGAGGAACTCAATAAGCTTGAATAAACAGAATAACAAAGGATTGGCTTATTTAAAGGGATTTTGTATATTTTACAGGATCCCTTTGTTTTTTTACAACAAATCCGTTTTCACAAATAAAAGTTTTTTTACAAAAAAATCCGACACAAGAACTTGTATTTTGTGAAAAAAGTGCAAATATATCTTGTGTTTTTACCTGCATAAGGTATAATAATAGATAATGAGTAAATTGCAGATAATTTCCTGATTATTTGACAGATAAGTTTGAAAGTTCAGAGGTAATGTCTATGATTGGATCGAATGCATTTAATTACATCAACGTCCTGAGTAAAGCCGCTGATGCCAGCTGGACTCGCAACGCCGTTATCGCCAACAACATTGCGAATAACGATACGCCGGGCTACAAACGCAAGGATATAATGTTCGAGGATTACCTCAAGAAAGAGATCATGAAGGATTATTACGATGGAGGCGATCTGAACAAGCGTATCGCCAATGTTGACTTAAGCAGGCTCGGAACCACAATCTATACGGATCAGAGCGAGCTGAGCTACCGCTATGACGAGAACAATGTGGATATCAATACAGAGAACGCGAATCTCGCACAGAACCAGATCAAGTATTATACGCTGCTTGATTCGATGTCGCAGGAATTCAGCAGGATCAAGTCGGTTCTTAACAGAAGCTGAGCGACTTGAGCTCTGTAAGGAACATCTGCAAAAGTATGAGTTTTGCAGGAGTATGGCTCTACCGGGCCGGATTGTTTAGAGAAAAAGGAGAATGCATATGGGTGCCGGATTATTTAACAGCCTGAACATCAGCGCCAGCGGTCTTACCGCGCAGTCGCTGCGTATGGACACGATCTCGCAGAACATAGCGAATGTCAATACCACCCGTGATCAGAACGGCAAGCCTTACAGACGTAAGACCGTTGTATTTGCCGAAAAGGGCAACAATGCATTTGACTATGCGTTGCAGCAGCAGGGCCTGAAAAGGGCGACCCAGCTGAACGGACAGGGCGTCAAGGTTACGGCGATCGTCGAGGATCATGTTACTTCGATGAAGCTTGTGTACGATCCTTCCCATCCCGATGCGAACGAGGATGGATATGTGTCGCTTCCGAATGTCAATACCGTAACAGAGATGACGAACCTGATCGATGCCACTCGTTCCTACGAAGCCAACGTTACCGCGTTCAACGCTACCAAGAATATGCTGCTCAAGGGCCTTGAGCTGGGGCAGTAATTTGAGTATTTGTTACAGATGAGCCGCCGCAAGGGCGGGAATGCAGGATAAATGCTGCAACCTGAGGAGATGCTGATATGGATACAAGAGCCAGTGATCTGATGAAATTGCCGGGACTGATCGGGGTTTCGCCCCTGAGCAGTGCCCAGACGCTTGCGAATCCGACCAAGCTGCAGAAGCTGAACGGATTTTCCGACTCGATCCTTGTGGACAGACCCGAAGAGACAAAAGGAGCCTCTTTTGATTCATTGCTCACATCCGCGATGGATATGCTCCGCGAGACCAACGATTATACGAATGAGGCGGCGGAGGCCGAGCTTGCTTATGCAATGGGCGTGACCAACAGTACACATGAGCTGCAGGTTGCGCAGATGAAGGCCAATATCTCGCTGCAGTATACGGTTGCGGTCCGCAATGCAGTGATGGATGCCTACAAAGAGATCATGCAGCTGCAATTTTAAAGCTTGCGCAGGAAGCTTTGTTAAGGAAGGTCCCCAAGCCCTCCTGCCAAATGCTTTGCTGCGTTTTCTGATTTTTAGGCGGGTTGCGATAATGTCTGTTACCGCCTGTCTTTCCCGGACGGATGAGCGGGAAGCCGGAGAGTTTTTTTACAGGTTTTAACCGGAGGATTGTGGAATGCTTGAAAGATTAAGACAGATCCCGAAACGGATC
>JAGCZE010000357.1 GCA_017960415.1 Lachnospiraceae bacterium | reverse complement strand
TCTCAAAAGCAGAAAAATCAATCTTGATATAAACCGTCTGCTCCACAGGCAGTCTGCCGGTTTACACCGCGTCACAGCTTCACGGTCTGCCCCGCGCCGACCTTGATCTCTCTGCGTTCGAGCACAAACCAGACATCGATCGCAGACTGATTCGTAACCGTCGTCAGAGTAGCGTCAAATATCAGGTTTTCATATGCCTTGACATAGTCGTAAACCTCAATATTGGTCGCATACCAGATATCATCACGCCCGGCGACTCTGTCAGCAAAATCTTCTATAATCTCCCAGTTGTCCTTAAAATCGAATTCGTAGCTGTGTCCCCATACATAGAACAGCCTGGGCTCGGGCCAGCGGGGATCGTCATTGACAAATCTCTCGGTAAGGGCCTTGAGCTCGGGATCCTCGTGATGGCATGTAGGCCGCAGAACCAGCCAGTCCTTCGGTATCTCGAAATTATGAGACGACCATACAGTCCTCGCATATACCATTCCGCATGCCTTCAATGATGTGATCACCGAATCGTTCCAGGTTCCGAAGGGATACGCAAAACCTCTTACGGTACAGCCGAAATCCCGTTCATGTGCCAGTCTGTCGTCGAGTATCTCCTTGGTGCAGACTGCTGCCGGAAGCTTCTCAAGATGCGGATGTGTAACCGTGTGGGAAGCAACCTCGAAACCCGCCTTTGTATACAATTCTTTTGCTTTTTCAAGCATCAGTCTTCTGTGTACACTTGTATAATCATCATAATACCTGTCATTCCAGGTACCGCTGTTCAGATTGAAGGTACACTTCAATCCCTTCTTTTCATACAGTTCCGCCAGCCTCAGGTCATTGATGACGCCGTCATCATAGCTGAGTGTCAGACATTTTGCCTTCCCTTCGGGAAATCTCATACATAGTTCTGCCATATTCCCATTCTCCTTATTAAAATTATTATGCTCCGCGTACCCTAGAATACCATAAATTCCCAATTTATTCAAGGTAACTGTTAGAGTAGTTACTTGACAAATACGCAGAAAAAGAGCTATTCTCAATATTGAATGATTGCAATGTGATCTGCAAAAAGTTACTCCGTTACACATTGCCGATGTTTGAGAACCATGTCATAAGTAATGCAGAATACGCATTTTTAAGGAGATTCTCCAATGAATATCATCGAAACGAACCATCTCACAAAAACCTACGGTAAGAGCCGCGGTATCAACGAACTCGAGCTTAAGGTCGAAGAAGGGGATTTCTTCGGCTTTATCGGACCGAACGGAGCCGGCAAATCTACCACAATTCGTACTCTCTTAGGGCTGATCTCCCCAACCGGCGGAAGCGCCAGAGTCATGGGAATGGATATAGTGACCGACAGGGAAAAGATCCTGCGCGATTCGGGTTATCTCCCGTCAGAGATCAATTTCTACAACGGCATGAAAGTAAAAGACGTGATCAAATATTCTGCCGACCTGCGTCATGCCAAATGCTCCGAAAAAGCTCAGGAACTGGCGACGAGGCTGGGTCTTGACATGAATAAAAAAGTAAATGAGCTTTCCCTCGGCAACCGCAAGAAAGTCGGCATTGTCTGCGCTGTACAGCACAGCCCCCGGCTGCTGATACTCGACGAGCCCACATCAGGCCTCGATCCGCTGATGCAGCATGAATTCTTCAATATCCTGAATGAAGAAAACAAGCGTGGCGCGACGATCTTTTTCTCATCGCATATCTTATCCGAAGTTCAGAATTACTGCCGGATGGCTGCATTTATTAAGGACGGGCGGATCATAATGTCCGATAAGGTTGAAAAGCTTGAGGAAACAGGAGCAAAGAAGGTAACCGTAAAAACAGGCGGGGGAACCGAAGAATACCTGTATAAAGGGGATGTGGTCACTCTGTTAAAAGAACTGGCCGCAAAGGAACCGACCGATGTCACTATCACGGAACCGAGCCTCGAAGAGATATTTATGAACTACTACAGTAACTGATAAAGGATGACCGATCATGACCATTTTCAAACAGGAAATAAAATCCCAAAAACTCCCGATCCTGATCTGGAGCCTCTCAATCGGGCTTCTGATCGCTATGTGCGTTCTGATGTATCCCGAAATGAAATCGGAAATGGAGGGTGTCAATGAGCTGTTCTCGTCAATGGGCAGCTTCACCTCCGCATTCGGCATGGATCAGCTGAATTTCGGCACTTTGCTTGGCTTCTACGCCGTTGAAGGCGGCAACATACTGGCCATAGGCGGTGCTTTCTTCGCCGAGATCACAGCGATCTCGGCCCTGCTGAAAGAAGAAAAGGAACGTACCGCGGAATTCCTTCTTACACATCCTGTTTCGAGGATCAGGGTTGTTGCGGAGAAGCTGCTCAGCGTATTTGCGATCATCATGATACTGAACCTGATCGTCTTTATCTGCTCCGCCTGCTCCATACTGATCATCGGAGAGGACATGGACTGGAAGATCATGCTGCTCTTCCACATTGCGTATCTGCTCATGCAGCTCGAAGTCGCAGGAATATGCTTCGGCATATCCGCTTTCTTAAACAAATCCGGTATCGGCATCGGCATCGGGATCGCAGCCATGATGTATTTTCTGAACATCGTCGCAAATATCTCAGAAAGCGCAAAGTCCCTGAAATACATCACACCCTTCGGTTATACGGAGGGCGCGGATATAATCAATGAACAGTCATTGAATGCAGGTTATCTTATTCCCGGAATGATCTTGATGCTCATCGGGATCGCAGTGGCATTTTGGAAATATACCAAAAAAGATATCAAAGCATAACGCAAAAGCTCATGAAAGCAAGCTTTCATGAGCTTTTAGTTTAATAGTATTCTTATAGGTCACAGTTTCCGACTGTTCTCGGGAACGGCTCAACATCGCGGA
>JAGCZE010000356.1 GCA_017960415.1 Lachnospiraceae bacterium | reverse complement strand
GTTGACTTCAATTATGAAGTCTCAAGATCGCTTGCCGCATGCGACGGCGCGATACTTGTGGTTGACGCCGCACAGGGTATAGAAGCACAGACTCTGGCCAATGTATATCTTGCGCTGGATCACAATCTGGAAGTATTTCCGGTGATCAACAAGATCGATCTTCCGAGTGCCGAACCGCAGCGAGTTATTAACGAGATCGAAGATGTAATAGGACTTGAGGCCCAGGATGCTCCGCTTATTTCCGCAAAGAACGGCATCAACATAGATGATGTTCTCGAAGCTATCGTAAAGAAGATACCGGCACCGACAGGAGATGCCTCGGCACCGCTGAAATGCCTGATCTTTGACTCGATTTACGATTCATACAAAGGTGTAATCGTGTTTGTCAGGGTCATGGAGGGAACGATCAACAGAAATACACGTATCCTCATGATGGCAACGGGTGCGGAGGCGGATGTTGTGGAGATCGGTATTTTCGGACCCGGTCAGTTTATACCCTGCGATGAATTATCTGCCGGAATGGTAGGATATATCACGGCTTCACTGAAAAATGTGAAGGATACGCGTGTGGGCGATACGGTTACCGATGCGAACAGACCTTGTGCTGAAGCGCTTCCGGGTTATAAAAAGGTGCTTCCGATGGTTTACTGCGGCATGTATCCCGCAGACGGCGCAAAATACCCGGATCTGAGGGATGCGCTTGAAAAACTGCAGCTCAACGACGCTTCGCTGCAATTTGAACCTGAGACCTCGGTTGCATTAGGATTTGGTTTCAGATGCGGATTCTTAGGACTGCTTCATCTTGAGATCATTCAGGAGAGGCTTGAGAGAGAGTATAATCTTGACCTTGTTACCACCGCACCAAGCGTTATTTACAAGATATACAAGACCAACGGCGAGGAGATCGATCTGACGAATCCCACGAATATGCCCGATCCCTCCGAAATAGAGCATATGGAAGAGCCCTTTGTCGATGCTGAGATCATGGTTACGACTGAGTTTGTCGGTGCGATCATGAAGCTGTGCCAGGAAAGACGCGGCGTATACAAGGGCATCGAATATATGGAACAGACAAGGGCACTGCTGAAATATGAGCTTCCGCTCAATGAGATCATTTACGATTTCTTCGATGCTCTCAAGTCACGTTCAAAGGGCTATGCTTCGTTTGATTACGAGCTGAAAGGCTATGTTCCTTCAAAGCTTGTCAAGCTGGACATCCTTGTCAATAAAGAGGAAGTGGACGCCTTGAGCTTTATCATACATGAGGAAGGCGCCTACGAGCGCGCCCGCAAGATGACAGAGAAGCTGAAGGATAATATCCCGAGACAGCTGTTCGAGATCCCGATCCAGGCTGCGATCGGAAGCAAGATCATTGCACGCGAGACCGTCAAGGCCATGCGCAAGGACGTTCTGGCGAAATGCTACGGCGGCGATATCACACGTAAGAAGAAACTGCTCGAGAAGCAGAAGGAAGGCAAGAAGCGCATGCGTACCTTCGGTAACGTCGAGATCCCCCAGAATGCATTCATGAGTGTGCTGAAGCTCGATGACGACGACTGATAAAATCTAATGAGCAAGCCGGGATGGGCTGTAGCACTAAAATAAAAATGAAAAAGGACTATCCGATCGGATAGTCCTGAATTTATTTTAGGTTATGGATCACAGTGTGTTCACTGCTTTTGCAAGATTGGAGATCTTACGTGCAACGGTGTTCTTGTGGTATACACCCTTTGCAGCAGCCTTGTCAAGATAAGCAGCGGTCTCCTTGAATGCTTCGTTCGCAAGAGTCTTGTCGCCGGCAGCCACAGCGGCAAGTACCTTCTTTGTAAGAGTTTTGCTCTTGGACTTGATCATCTTGTTTCTTAATGTCTTGGTCTCGATAACCTTGATTCTCTTCTTTGCTGATTTAATGTTAACCAATTTAGAATTCACCTCCATCCCGAAATATTTATCGCTTCGGTGCAGTTTCCACACAAGCCGCATTTTGATGACTTTATTGCGGCAGATCCGGACACGGACGAGTAAGCCGCACACATACGAAGATATTTTACGCATATCAAATGAAAATGTCAATACCCAAAAAAGAAAAAAGTATTTCTTGCAGTTTTGTTGATTAACGTGTGAAAACATGGTATAATTAAGTGCTAAAATACTGTTATGAATCATATTTTTTATAATATGATATGAGAATATGATCCGGGCAGAAAAAAATCTTATATTGGAGCAGATAATGAGAATTGCCGATATCATAAAAAATAAGCTTACCTTTTCGTTTGAGATCTTTCCTCCGAAGAATGACCAGCCCCTCGAACCGCTGACACGTGTCATCGGAAAGCTCAAGACTTTCAGCCCTGATTTTATCAGCTGTACTTACGGCGCAGGCGGAACCAACAGGGGCAGGAGCCTTGAGATCTGTGAGACGATCAAGAAGATGGACGTCGAATGTCTTACGAATATGACATGTATCGGCAATACCAAAGCAGATCTGAAGCATTATATCGATGAGTATATCGCTGTCGGCGTTGAGAATATCATGGCTCTGCGCGGTGATTTTCCGCAGGGAGCAGAGCAGACCAACGGCGATTTTGCTCATGCCGATTCTCTTATAGCATTTATCAAGTCGGAATTTCCGCAGCTCGGTGTTTCGTGCGCCTGCTACCCGGAGATACACATCCAGTGTCCTACACCGGAACAGGATATCGCACATTTGAAGATAAAACAGAATAACGGAGCCGAATTTGCCATCAGCCAGCTGTGCTATGACGTTGACGAATTTTCACGCTGGCTTGCCAAGGTTCGCAAGGCCGGTGTTACGATGCCGATCGTTGCTGGTATCATGCCTGTTATTTCTCCTAACGGCGTGAAGAGGATGACTCTTTTCAACGGCTGCTCGATTCCCAAGGAGCTTGCAAGGATACTGGGCAAGTATGGGGAAAATGAAGAAGATTTCAAGAAGGCCGGCAAGGAATACACGGTTGAGCTGCTTTACAGATATATAAACGCAGGTTTCAACGGAATGCATATATTTACATTGAATAAATATGATGATGTGGCCGATATCATCACGATGTCCGGGATCAGAACGCAGGATCTTTCAATGGATAACGCGTCGGTTGTTTTGAAAGAATAAAACATGTGGGATTAAAAAATCGATTTTTTCATGGGCTTTAATAGCTTTTTATGGCTTAAAACAGTCCGGATTATTATATTATTCAGAGGTTTACGATAAACTATGCAAAAACGAGAGATCCGTAAGAGAATAATAGAACAAAAATCAAATCTGCTGACCCTTGATATCTGCAGGGTATCTAGACCGATCTTAGACAAGGTGCTGTCGATGCCCGAGTTTCTTGCGGCAGATGCTGTATATACTTATCTTGAGTACAATCAGGAGATCATCACACATCCTATTGTCAGCAAGGCCTGGGAGATGGGCAAGAGAGTCGCGGTTCCGAAGGTCATCAACAAATCCATGGACTTTTATTATATTGAGACTTTTGATGATGTTATCCCCGGATATATGGGAATCCTCGAACCCATTGAGAACAATGTGGCAGCGGATGACAAGGTTTTTATCGTAATGCCCGGACTTGCTTATGATATGAATTTTAACCGGGTTGGCTACGGCGGTAGGTATTATGACAGATATCTGGCCGAACATCCCGAAACGGATTTCTTTAAAGCCGCGCTTGTATACGATTTTCAGATCATCGATGAAGATATTGAAAATGAGTCCCATGATATTCCCGTTGATGCTCTGGTTACCACGTCCAGGATATACCGCAGGGAAGATTATATATGAAATACATGAATAATATAGACGAATTAAATAAGATTGAGCTGTTTGTCCTTGATATGGACGGGACATTCTACCTGAGCGAGGATATCATCCCGGGATCACTCGATTTCCTTCGTGCGGTCGAAGCATGCGGTAAGAGATGGATGTTCTTTACGAACAATTCCTCGAAGGACAAGAGCCTTTATATCAGGAAACTCGCGAAGATGGGCTGTGATATTACCGGAGATATGATCTTTACTTCGGGCGATATCATGATAGAATTCTTAAAGACGAACAGGCCCGGAAGATCCGTATTTGTGCTCGGGACACCGCCTT
>JAGCZE010000355.1 GCA_017960415.1 Lachnospiraceae bacterium | reverse complement strand
GGAAAGAACCACCCATTCTATAGGCTCTTTTCCGTTCTTCTTGTTATTATCCTGCTCATAAGAACCGAAGGTTACATAATCGCCGCTTACAAGCCCGGATAAATCTTTGGGTACAGCTTTGTTTTTTACGGAACACTCTTTACTGTATTTACCGTATAAGGTCGCATAATTTAGATCATCGATAAAAACACCTCTGACCTTGATTGAATACTCTCCGTCTTTGGGCGTTCTTACAAGATATTTACGGACTTTTTTTCCTGTCTTGTTTATAAATTCAGGCTCACCGTATTTTTTATCTCCGGGCTCCTTTACATAAAGCTCATAATAATCGGTATTTTTGGTCTTTTTTATTGTTACAATGACAGCTTCCCCGTTTGCAATGCTTTCAACCGAGATCTTGGGTTTTGCGGGTTTGCTGGCAGCCATAGCCTTCATGTCCGTAGGGAACAGGCAAACAAACATAGCAAGAATAAATAAAACAGAAACAGCTTTTTTAATTGTAAACCTCATAAATCATACCCCCATTTTTTAATTAAGTGCCGATAGAAACGCTTCGAGACGATCCATACCTTTTGTAATGTTTTCCATGCTTGTTGCATAGCTCAGGCGGATATGGGTCGGGAAGCCGAAATCACTGCAGGGCACAACCGCGCAGTTGAATTCGTTCAGTAGAAAATCGGCAAATACGAATACATCTTCGATCTTCTTGCCGTTATATGTCTTACCGAAGGTCGCACTTACGTCAACAAATGCGTAAAATGCGCCCGAAGGCTTGATCATATCAACATAAGGCATTGCTTTGATGCGGTCATACATATAATCGTTGCGCTTCGAGAATTCCTTTCTCATCATCACTACAGTGTCCTGAGGTCCGACGAGTGCTTCGAGAGCGGCACGCTGCGCTATCGAGTTGGGGTTCGAAGTCTGATGGGACTGGATGCTGCCCATTGCCTTCGCAACATCGGGTGCCGAACCGGTATATCCGATACGCCAGCCGGTCATCGAATAGGACTTCGCCATACCCGAACAGGTTATTGTATGATCGTAAATGTCTTTCCCGAGGGAAGCGATACTTACAGGCTTCTCATCGGTATATACAAGATTCTCGTACATTTCATCGGAAATGCAGTAAATATCCTTTTCAACGATCACCTTCGCAAGCTCTTCGAGTTCCTTGCGCGTATAGAGCATTCCGGTAGGATTGTTGGGTGTATTGAGGACAAATGCCTTGGTATTGTGATTGCAGGCATCCGCAAGGTCCTTCGCGGTGATCTTGTAATGGTTTTCCTTGCTGCAGACAACGAATTTAGGAACGCCGCCGGCAAGCCTTACCATCTCGGGATAGCTGAGCCAGTAAGGAGCAGGGATTATAACCTCTTCTCCCGGATTCAGGATCGTTGTGAAAATATTGGTCAGCGAATGCTTTCCTCCGTTACTGATCACGATCTGTCTCGGCTCATACTCAAGGCGGTTGAATTCCTTAAATTTCATGCATACAGCTTCCTTGAGCTCAATAATGCCCGAAGCGGCGGTATATTTCGTGAAGCCTTCGTCTATAGCCTTCTTCGCTGCATCGCAGATATTCTGAGGCGTCGGAAAATCAGGCTCTCCGGCACCGAAACTAACAACATCGATACCCGAAGCCTTCATCTGCTTCGCCTTATCGGTAATGGCAAGCGTTGAAGACGGTTTAACATGTTTTGCTCTCTCTGATACTCCTAAAGACATGGCTTCCTCCTGTAGTACATACTCATCATATCATTGTCCGTCCTTAACGGACAAATGCTTCTCTCATGCAATCACATTCTTAGATTATAATGATATTGCCTGATATTGTCAATTATAAAAAAATATTCTTTTTAGCCAAAATTTCTTATATTTCGGACATGATCTTACAGCACTTTCACTTTATCAAGGCAGAGTGTAAAATTCTTCTAAAAATAAAGAACACGGCAAGCTTGTAAAAAAGCCTGCCGTATTGTTTCACTTCATTATTTAGCGTAATCGGTTACTCTTGATTCACGGATTACATTTACCTTGATCATGCCGGGATACTCTAATTCCGTCTCGATCTTCTTTGAAATGTCTCTTGCAAGAAGAACCATCTCATCATCCGTGATCTGTTCGGGAACAACCATAACGCGAACCTCTCTACCTGCCTGGATAGCAAAGGTTTTATCGACCCCTTTGAAGCTTCCGGATATATCCTCTAACTGTTTTAACCTGTTCGTATAGGTTTCAAGGGTCTCCCTGCGTGCACCGGGACGTGCCGCGGAAATCGCGTCAGCGGCCTGAACAATGCAGGCTATCAACGACTGAGGCTCCACATCGCCGTGGTGTGCCTCAACAGCATTAATAACAACATTGGACTCTTTGTATTTACGACAAAGATCCACGCCGATCTGAACATGTGTACCTTCCATCTCCTGATCGATAGACTTACCGATATCATGGAGCAGACCTGCACGCTTCGCAATGCGCACATCAAGACCAAGCTCACCTGCCAGCTGGCCGGCAAGCAGCGATACTTCAACGGAATGCTTTAACGCATTCTGTCCGTAACTTGTTCTGAACTTCATCTTACCAAGCAGTCTGATAAGCTCGGGGTGAACGTTGTGAACGCCGGTCTCGAGGCAAGCTGCCTCTCCTGCGTCACGGATCGTCTGTTCAACTTCCTTCTGGGCCTTTTCAACCATCTCTTCGATCCTTGCCGGGTGTATGCGTCCGTCGACAATGAGTCT
>JAGCZE010000354.1 GCA_017960415.1 Lachnospiraceae bacterium | reverse complement strand
ATTGCAGCAACAAGAACATCATTTTCTTCGAGATCCGTATTGTTATGGAAGCATTCAATAATATCGGACTTACCGGCAAATAATTCCCTGTTGGTGCATCCGTAAACATCCGCCGTATATACAACAGGAAATACGGATGAAATGGTGTCGGAAAGATACTCATTTATATTTCCTTCGGTATCATCCCTCATGTTCATGTTGACGACCATTACGCCGTCATCATACAAATGATCCTTAACGAGTGTAAAAAACTCAACCGTGGCCATCTGAAAAGGAATCGTAATATCCTGATAAGCATCGACCACAATAACATCATAAAGCTTGTCCGAAGGAATCTCCTGAAGAAAAGCACGACCATCATAGGTTGTGATCTTGATGTCTTCGGGGAGTTCGAAATACTTATACGAAAGATCTGCGATCTTCTGATCGATCTCGACACCTTCAATATTCACTTCATCAAAATACCTGTCACACTGTGTTGCAAAGGTCCCGCTTCCCATTCCGAGAACAAGTATATCCAGAGGTTTTTCCTTTTCGTGAAGGCCTGCCATATAGGGTCCCGCCATGTAATAGTCATAGCACATGCCGGAAAGCTCACCGCCTTTTTTATAGATGGACTGAACTCCGAAAAGTACGTTTGTTGAAAGGATTATTGAATCATCGGTCTCTGAAACCTGCAGATAGTTATATATCGATTCATCCTCAACAACGAGATCGCTTACCCAGAATGCAAAGTTGCTTTTATAGCCGAATATGCAGCAAAGGATAAAGATGATGACAGCAGCTACGGAGCCGATGCTCTTAACTCGTCCCGAGATAAAATAGACGATACAGAGTACAAGCAGGATTGCCGCAAAAATAAGAAATGTTGCGGAGGTTCCGACAGCGGGGATGCTGATGAAAGTGGGTACGAATGTACCGATGATGCTGCCGATCGTGTTGGCTGCATTAAGCATTCCGACGATCTTACCACTGTCATCAAGACTGTCCACAGTGTATTTGACCAGTGAAGGTGTTACGGTTCCGAGCAGGAACAAAGGAAATACAAATATGACCATACATGCAACGAATGCTGCAATGATAAGGAAGTTCGTATTGATCGAAAAGATCAGTAAGGCAGATATTCCGATTATGATGTATTTGCCCACTACAGGGATAAGTGCGATCCATACAGCGGCCACGAGGATCCTTCTGTAAAGCTTATCGGGATTGGGATCCTTGTCGGCTTTGCGTCCGCCGTAGATGTTGCCGAGTGCCATGGCGATCATAATGGTACCGATTATTATCGTCCAGACGATCTGTGAAGAACTGAAATACGGAGCAAGTAATCTGCTTGCTCCGAGTTCAACTGCCATGACCGACATACCTGCGAAGAATTCCGTCAGATAGAGATATACTTTGTTATTGAGTATCTTCTTTTTATTTGAGTTCATTTAGTATTACCCGTTTATAATTCCGCTTTCTTTTATAGCATTAAGAGCTTCTTCGATGACAGGAACCGTTGCTACAAGAGCCATTCTCACATACCCTTCGCCCGACGGTCCGAATGACGATCCGGGTGTACAGAGAACACCGGTCTTTTCAAGAAGCTCCATACAAAATTCCATTGAGTTTCCGTGTCCCTCGGGAACGGGTGCCCATACAAACATGGATCCCTTTGCATCGGGAATGTTCCAGCCGATCTTTCTTGCACCTCCGCAGAGAGCATCACGCCTTCTCTGATATTCCTTATTCTGAGACTTCACAGAGTCATCGGGACCGGTAAGAGCCGCGATCGCAGCCTTCTGAATGGGTATGAACATACCGAAATCGATCTGGCTTCTGAGTTTCTTAACAGCCGCAACTATGTCTTTTCTTCCTACAAGAAAGCTTATTCTTGCACCGGTTACATCGAATGACTTTGAAAGTGAGAAGAATTCGACACCAACGTCCAAAGCACCGTCATATTTTAGGAAGCTCTGACCGATATTTCCGTCATAGATGATGTCGCTGTATGCATTATCGTGAACGATGATGACATCATTTGCCTTGGCCCAGGCGATAATCTCATCATAGATTCCTTCTTTTGCGACGCTTCCAACGGGATTTGCGGGGAGCGAAACAATCATGACCTTGGCTTTCCTTGCTACATCCGCAGGGATCGAACTGACGTCCGGAAGGAAGTTGTTTTCAGCAATAAGAGGGTAGTAGTAAGGATCTGCTTCTGCAAGAAATGCTCCAGCCTGAAATACGGGATAACAGGGATCGGGAAGAAGTACGGTGTCACCCTTATTAAGAAGAGCCAGGCAGAGATGTCCGCAACCTTCCTGTGTACCGTAACAGCTCATGACCATATCCGGAGTTATTCCGTCCACACCGTAACGCTTTTTGAAATATGCACATACAGCCTCGAGCATTTCGGGCATATCCCTGAGTGAATATTTCCAGTTAACGGGATCCTGTGCAGCTTCGATAAGTGCATTCTTAATATGATCCGGTACCGGGAAATCGGGAGTGCCTACGGAAAAGTTATAGATCTTTTGACCCTTGGCTTCACACGCGATCTTTTTTTCATTAAGTGCCGCGAATATTTCCGCACCAAAGTTATCAAGTCTGTCAGCGAACTTCATTTCAAAATACCTCTGTAAATATATATTTCATTCCCGCAGATCATACGGGGCAGTGATCATTTTATATATGATTCCATATCGAAAAAGCCCGAAAACCCTTATTATAGCGTACTAACTATTCGTTAAATCCGTATTTTGCGAATAGTTGTATATGGATGCCCTTTCGCATATCAGGGTAACTGTTTCCTCAATATCGAGTCCCGTCTCATCAATCTCGACATCTGCGTACTTTCTGTAAAGCGGAACTCTTTCGTCATAGATGTCATTCAAAGTTTGTCCGTCACGTAAAACAACGCCTCGGTGTTTAAGATCCGATAAACGCATCGATAAGTCATTCAGCTCCAGATGCAGGTATATTATCAGACTGTTTTCACGAAGTTTTTCCATAGCCTCGGAGCTGTAAACGGCGCTGCCGCCGGTAGCTATAAGCAGTCCCTTATCGTTTATACCCTTCAGAACGTCATTTTCGATGCTCAGAAACCCATCTATACCTTTTTCATCGATTATCTGACTGAGCAGCTTTTTCTCTCTGTGCTGTATCAGTATGTCCGCATCTTCGAAACGCATTCCGAGCTGTTTTGCAGCGATGACACCGGCAGTGGATTTGCCGACACCGGGCATACCGATCAAAACTATATTGTCGTACTCTTTTGCTCTCATCTTGTTAAATAATTAACATATATCACATCTCT
>JAGCZE010000353.1 GCA_017960415.1 Lachnospiraceae bacterium | reverse complement strand
TGAAGCGAAACCGCAGGAGCAATACCACGCAGATACGTATGGACAGGCAGGAAGATACCGATGCCCTGACCGATGCATTTTCGGAACTGGAAAGAGACGGGGCCGGCAGCCTGATCCTCGCCGATCCTTCGAAAATGCCTGCTATCCTGCGTTTCATGGCCGACAGGAACATGGATCCGGCCCGTATCGAGAAGCAGGAAGCAACGCTTGAAGACATTTTTGTTGAGATCATAAACGGATCTCAAAATGAGGCTTCAGAAGGCAAAGCGGCCCGGAACAATGCTTTGGAAAATAAGGAGTGACAAACTATGAAAGCATTTTTGAGAAAAGAATGGATGGAAATGACCCGGACCGGGCGTCTTCTGATCCTGACAGTCATTTTCATTTTATTTGCGATCATGAATCCGGCAATAGCCAAGCTGACTCCCGCGCTCCTCAATATGATGAAGGATTCCATCGCCCAAAGCGGTATGTCGGTGGGCGAAGTTACCGTAAATGCCATGTCAAGCTGGACGCAGTATTATAAAAATGCTCCCATCGTCCTGATCGTTACAGTCCTGATGAGCGGAAGTGTACTTGTCGGCGAATACCAGAGCGGAACCCTTATCCAGGTTGTGACAAAGGGGCTTTCGCGCAGAAAGATCTTTCTTTCAAAGGCAATAACCCTGCTTGGAAGCTGGACCGTGCTGTTCCTGCTCTATTTCGGCATTACCTATGCCTACACCGCATCCTTGTGGAGTGAAGACCGCGTCGAGCATCTGCTCTGCGGAACAGCCGCATACTGGCTCTTCGGAGCGTTCGTGCTGGCGTTTATGCTGTTGTTCTCCGCGATCGCAAATAATAGTGGGCAGGTACTGCTCGGAACGGGTATAGTAATGGTAGTGATCCTGTTTTTGAACTATACCCCGAAGCTTCAGAAATACCTGCCGTTCAGGCTGATGGACGGACTGCAGCTCTGTGCCGGTACTTTGGAAGCCGGAGATTTTACCGCTGCGGCTGTGATCGCTTCGATATGTGTGGTTTTGTGCATAACAGGCGGAATGTTGTTGTTTGACAGAAAGATGCTGTAAAAATATTACTATTCACAGATATGCCAACGAAAATACTTCTGAAAACTTGTTTTATAGAAGTATTTCCGATTGGCATATACGACGTGAAATTAACAGAAAGGGCGCTGCTATGGTTATCAGAATTGATGAATTGTCAGATGTACCGATCTACATGCAGATAAGAAACCAGATTGTCATGGGAATCTCGGGCGGCGAACTGGCTGCCGGGGAGCAGCTCCCCACCGTCAGAGCCCTGGCTCTGGAGATAGGTATCAATACCATGACCGTGAGCAAAGCCTATCAGCTCCTGAAAACCGAGGGTTATATCATGACCGACAGGAAAAACGGGGCCCGGGTGCGCACCGAGATCCGCAAGGAGGCCAGCATTTCCGAGGCCAACAGGACCGAACTGAAGCGTATCGTGTCCGAGGCACGGATATCGGGCGTCGATAAAGCCGAGATCATCGCTCTGGTAGATGAATTTTACGGGAGGTGAGGATATGTCCTTCATTTTTGGTCTGATCATGTTTATTTGCATAGTTCCTGCAATGCTGATAATATTTGCGCAGATCTATCCCAAAAACTGGCGTGAAAAAAAGATCGTTCTGGGCGTAAAGAACAGGGATGAATTCAGGGAAGACCCTATCGCATCCGAGATCAATGCGATCGTTATAAAAAGACACAAACAGGCTGCCCTGATAGTGGCCTTCTGCTGTATCGTTTCGGCACTTCTTCTGCTGTTGCGCGGCATGATCATGCAGACAACGATCTGGACCGCGTTTATCTTCATCGCCATACTGCTGCTCGAACTTCCTTATGTCCTCGGCAACAGGGAAATGAAAGAGATCAAAAGAAAGCTCGGACTCAACACAGAAGCCGGAATATCCTATGTTGATCTGAAGAATGCGGGGGCCGTACACGCTTTGAATCCTCTCCGTATCTGGCTTCCGACGCTCTTGGGCCTAATTCCCGTTATTTTTGCACTCCTCATTGATTGCCGGGTGATCCTTCCCGGAAAAATAACCGATGCCGGCTCTTTCCTGATCACCTCGACTCTGGGCATGTTCTGGCTGATCAGCCTGACTCTACTCATTCTGGCCCGCGTGATCGACAATGCAAAAAATGAGGTCATATCTGATGACAGCGATATCAATGCGAACTATAACCGTGCAAAGAAGAAAAATTTCGCCGATCTGTCCGTAATGTTCTCATGGATCAATCTTGGACTCATGATCTGCTGGCTCGTGGGGTTCATATTCTTATTTGCGAATGCAACGATCCTGATCGCCTTCGCGGTCTATATGGCACTGATGTTCATAGGAATTGCTGTATTTGTACGTCGCAGTAAGATGATCGATGCGCATTACAGCAAAGAAATGACTCTTCTTGCCGATGATGACGACAGCTGGATCCTCGGACTGATCTATTACAATCCTGCCGACCACAGATTGAACATTGAGAAAAGAGCCGGTGTGGGCGTTACCGTCAATGCTGCGCATCCTGTCGGAAAAGTGATCTATGGTCTGAGCTGTGTTGTTATAGTCGGCGTCGTTCTGATGCTTGTATGGCTCGGCATGACGGAAAATACCCCGATGACCGTAAGGTACGAGAACGGTTCCGTAATCTGCAGCCAGCTCAGTGATGAATATGTGATCGATATTAATGATATAAAAATCGTTTCTTACGGAACAAATCTCTCCGATCTCAGTCTCAACAGAACCTTCGGGTTCGGGACCATCAATATTCAAAAGGGTACTTTCACCGTGGACGGGCAGAGCGGATGCACGGTCTTTCTTTGGATGCCTGCGGATAATTATATCCGGATCGTCACCGACAAAGAAACTTATTATATTAACGGCGCTTCTCCCGAAGAAACACGCAAGGTATATGAAAGCATAGCAAAATAATCCCCTGATAGTGTATTTACTTCTTGACAAAAGTGCATATTGATGCTATACTTCAATGCGTTAAAGCGTTGTACTTTAACGCACGAAATTGGACTGCAAGACAATATATCCACTTGCCCGGTTTCGTTCAAAATCAATACAATCGAGGGGGAGTTTAGGTCAATATGTTACTTAAGATCTTAGTTTTGATCGTTTTCTTCGGCATTATGATCCTGGTCGGAGTCAACGCGCGCAAGAAAGTCAACGGAGTCAATGATTTCGTTCTCGGCGGCAGGAATGTCGGACCGTGGGTATGTGCATTTTCATTCGGAACTTCTTACTTTTCGGCAGTTGTTTTCATCGGATATGCAGGCCAGTTCGGCTGGAAATACGGTATTGCCTCAACCTGGATCGGTATCGGCAATGCGCTGATCGGTTCGATGCTTGCCTGGGTCATTTTGGGACGCCGTACCCGTGTCATGACGAATTCGCTGAATTCCAAGACAATGCCCGATTTCTTTGAGAAAAGATATTCATCAAAAGCGCTTAAGATCGCAGCTTCCGCGATCGCATTCATTTTCCTTATTCCTTATACCGCTTCGGTTTATAACGGACTTTCCAAGTTATTTGCCATCGCGTTCGATATTCCTTATCAGGTATGCGTTATCGTTATGGCGGCACTTACCGGCGTATACGTAATCCTCGGCGGATATATGGCTTCAAGTATGAATGATTTCATTCAGGGTATGATCATGCTGATCGGTATCATCGCCGTTATCGCAAGTGTTCTTTCGGGACAGGGCGGATTTACCGAAGCTTTCAGGAAGCTCGCCAATGTCGAGGGTGACTTCCCCGGAACCTATGCTTCCTTCTTCGGACCCGATCTTCCCGGTCTGTTCGGTGTATTCGTTCTGACTTCGCTCGGTACCTGGGGCCTTCCCCAGATGGTCGGCAAGTTCTATGCGATCAAGGATGAAAAGTCGATCAAGACAGGTACCATTGTTTCCACATTCTTTGCTTTCATCATCGGCGGCGGATCGTATTTCCTCGGCGGCTTCGGCAGACTGTTCGGATCCGAGAGCGCTACTTTCCTTACAAAAGCTGCCGATGGCACCACTTCGGTCGCTTTTGACGGCATCATCCCTTATATGCTGCAGACTTCCCTCAGCGATGTCCTGATCGGTGTTGTTGTCGTTCTTGTCCTTTCGGCTTCGATGTCAACGCTCTCGGCGCTGGTTCTGACTTCCAGCTCTACGCTGACACTTGATTTCCTGAAGGATAACATCATCAAGAATATGGATCAGAAGAAGCAGCTCTTTATCATGCGAATAATGATCGTCTTCTTCATCGTTGTTTCTGTTGTGATCGCAATGGATCCTCCCGCATTCATCGCACAGCTCATGGGTATTTCGTGGGGCGCGCTGGCCGGTGCTTTCCTTGCTCCTTTCCTGTACGGTCTGTACTGGAAGAAGGTTACGAAACCTGCTGTTTGGGCCAGCTTCATCTTCGGTGTAGGTCTTACGGTTTCGAACCTGTTCTTCAAGTTCACCAATGCGATCAATGCAGGTGCCTGGGCTATGGTCGGCGGCCTTATCATCGTTCCGATCGTTACACTGCTTACCAAGGTTGATAACCCGGGCGAGATCGACAAGATCTTCAAGTGCTACGACGAAAACGTTACCGTAACCAAATCACAGCAGCTGAGTAATTGATCTGAAAAAGCTAATTAAGAAGCTGTCAATTATTCAGAAAGGCTAATTAATATCATGCGTCTGCGTCACATTGCGAAAGCGTTACCTATCATAGAAGAGAGTCCCTTTGTCGAGCACGGTCCGAAAGCTTGTAAGGGAAAGTGGTCTGAAAGATTCGGAAATGATAATCCGATCCGTATCGAAGTCGGAATGGGGAAGGGTCAGTTCATCACTACGCTTGCAAAGTTAAATCCTGATATAAATTATATAGGTATTGAGCGAGCCGATTCGGTTTTGTTTCGCGCGTTGCAAAAACAACAGGAGTTGCAATTGCCTAATCTGATACTTCTCCTTCTGAATGCCGATGAACTGGCGCTTGTGTTCGATCCCGAAGAGGTTGACAGAATATATCTGAACTTCTCCGATCCCTGGCCAAAGGACAGACATGCGTCGCGCAGACTTACTTCTCCACGCTATTTTAACATTTATGAACAGATACTTCGTTCATCCGGTCGTGTTGAGTTTAAGACCGATAACAGGAACCTGTTTGATTATTCGTTAGAGTCTGCTCCTGCTGCCGGATGGTCTGCTTCAGATGTTACCTATGATCTTCACCACAGCGAATTTGCCGAAGGAAATGTCATGACCGAGTATGAAGAACGGTTTTCTTCCATCGGAAATCCTATATTCCGCGCTGTTTTTACTTGTAATCCGTAGTCTGTTATGTTATATTTTCTATAAACCCCCGTATTATCCGGATACCGGAGTTGATTTCTGAAATTGACTATTCGGAACTGAGTCCCCATATCAGTTATCCGGAAGGGGCTTTCTGCCATGAAGGCAGATTTAGTGCTGAAGCACTTTTATATTTTTTTCAAATCAGGATCCCATTATGTCACGAAGACATACATTTTCCCAGGAGGGAATCTGTGTGTTTTTGTTTTTTACATGTTACTCTTCGTATATATGCCATATGAAAACTCATGAAAGCTTGCTTTCTATGAGCTTTCATATGAGCATATATGCTGCGAAGCAGTAACCCCACCCCCTACATGAGCAAGAAGCCTGCAAAGCAGGCGAATTGCGAATGGAGGGAGTGGGACGAAGAGTAACCACTCCCAATTTTTTACTCAGGAGATTTCCCATGAATTCAAAAAACAAAAACCTCTACTCGTTGGTTATCACCGCCGTTCTGCTTGCCATCGGCATGGTTCTGCCGTTTATTACCGGACAGATCCAGGCTATAGCCAAGATCATCAGCCCGCTGCACATCCCGGTTTTGATCTGCGGTTTATGCTGTGGCTGGAAATGGGGACTCGGACTCGGTATCATTCTGCCGCTGCTGCGCGGGCTGATATTCGGAATCCCTGTATTTCCGACCTCTGCGCTTCCCATGGCATTCGAACTGGCAACCTACGGTCTGCTTACCGGACTCATTTACATGACCCTGTTAAAGCTCCTGAAGCTGAAGAACCGTCTTCCGGCCATGATGATCGCTCTTGTCACGGCAATGATCATCGGCAGGTTTGTGGGCGGCGCGGCAAAGGCTCTGCTGATCTCTGTCGGGATCATCGGAACCAAGGATCCTTTTACATTCTCTGCATTTTTCACCTCTTATTTTGTCTCCACCGCACCGGGTGCAGTGATACATCTCATTGTTGTGCCGGCTGTAGTTATGGCGGTTGAGAAGCTGAGAATGTCCCCGGTCATTTTTGAATGGATCATGAGCAGATCAAACACCAAAAATGATCTATAAGGGAGGACTTTAATCATGCATATGGCAGATGCATTGCTGTCACCCGCTGTTGCAGCCGTTATGTACGCAGCCTCGGGTACTGCTGCCGGAATTTCCATCCATCAGTTGAAAAAAGAAGACGATACAAGCAAACTGCCTACAATGGCAGTCACCGCAGCCCTTGTATTCGCCGGACAGATGATCAATTATACGATCCCCGGAACCGGTTCGTCGGGACACATGTGCGGAGGTATGATGCTCACCGCCCTGCTCGGACCTCAGGCCGGCTTCCTGTCGATGATCGTGATACTTGCGATACAATGTCTGTTCTTTGCCGACGGAGGGCTGATGGCGTTGGGCGCCAATTGCTGGAACATGGCCTTTTACGGCTGCTTTGTCGGGTATTTCCTGATATGGCGGCCCATCATGCAGAACAAATCATTATTCAAATCAAATTCAAAAGGCACGATGCGTACCAAGATCATCCTTGCTTCGATACTCGGCTGTGTGATCACACTGCAGCTCGGAGCGTTTTCGGTTGTTCTTGAAACCACACTCTCAGGCATTACCGAGCTTCCCTTCGGTGCCTTCGTAGCTCTGATGCAGCCCATTCACCTTGCTATCGGCCTGATCGAGGGTATTGTCACATCGGCAGTTCTGATCTTCGTTTACGAATCCCGTCCTTCGCTTCTGAAGGATGTTGAGATTACCGAAGAGAATACAAAAGCACATTCGCTCAGGACCACGATCATCATTCT
>JAGCZE010000352.1 GCA_017960415.1 Lachnospiraceae bacterium | reverse complement strand
TCGTTGTTCTCTGTTGTTTCTTCGCGCACTCCGTATTTGCCGGTAACAGGCCTGAGCGCGGTCACAAACTCATTGAACGTCTCAAAAGCCGATAGATTGACGACCTGATTGACCAGAAGCATGCGCTCGGTCTCGGGGGGAAATACGAAATTGCCGATCTTTACGGTTATGACCGGAATATCATGTTCCTTCGCAAATACCAGCTCCCGCATAACATTCTCACGCTTGACCGATGTTTTTGTAGCGAAAAACATCAGCAAAGACGCTTTGCTGAGCGAGGAACCAATAGCCTCTGCCCAGTCCTCTCCCGGATCGATCCCCTCATCATACCACACACGGTATCCGTCGGCGATCAACGCTTCGATCACAGGATACACATCCTCGCTGTCCTTATGCGCATAGCTCACAAACAGGTATTTGCCGTCTCCCCGGTAAGCGGGGATAAACTTTACATCCATTTACGCGTCTCCTATATCTGCCTCACTGTACGATCTCCACCCGGTCCATAAACTCAAAAGCCGCCTTATCATCAATCTTGTTGCCGCTGATGTCGAGTTTCTTCAGATTCTTCAGAGTCAACAGCGGATTGATATAATCTATATCATTGTCCGACAGATCAAGTTCCTCCAGTTTTTCAAGCTGTGCTAAAGGAGTCAGATCGGAAATATGATTGCCGGAGAGGTTCAGTATCTTCAGATCCACCAGCCCCTTTATAGGCCCTATATCAGTAATCTCATTGTTGCTAAGATCAAGTTCCTCAAGATTGGCTGCATTCTTCAGGAATGCTATGTCCGAAATGCCTTTTCCGCTCAGATCAAGCGAAACAGCTTCGGTAATATCGATTCCTTGAAGATAATTCACTGTTTCCCCGTTATCCGCAATATCAGTATCATGTCCGAACAGGTCCTTAAATCCTCCGGTAAACAGCACGACTGCAACAACACCTGCAAGGATCAGTCCTGCGGCGATCAGGGCTATAACTGTCCTCCTGCGTTTCGTCTTCTGCCGTCTTCCCTGTTCGAGAGTACCGACCCATTCACGCAGCTGTCTGACATCGGTATCTTTCTCGATACATGTCGCAAGCCCGGTCTGCATCTTCAGCCCGTCATCAATAACCGCATTTTCTGCTGCAGCATATGCAACCGGGATCCCTTTATTCAGCAGCATATTCAGGTCATCCCGGACCCTGCCGTGCCCTTCACCGCACAGAAATATGAAGGCTCCGTCCGAAGCCAGCATCGAAGCGGTATCCGAAGCTGCGATCCTGCATCCGAGCTGTGACAATATATGTTTATATGCGGCCATTTGGGTCTCACCGCCCAAGGAAGCGGTACAAAATACAGTGATCATAGGCAAATATCACTTTAGAGTGATCTCCCCGTTCGAAATATTTTACAGATATTTAACCAGCTCGTCGATCACGGGCTCATACTCGGGATCGGCAATACCGAAACTCATTTTTTTGTAGGTCCAGACCGCACGCGCGATATTATATTTCACAAAAGTTTTATTGATGGCCATAAACCATTTCAAAGCCTCGTGCGGATCGGCGTTATGGACTACCCCGTATTCACCGCAGTAAAGATATTTGTCTCTTTCTGCGGCAATCTTCACTACATTGATCAAACGCTGATCAAAATAGCGTGAATCCAGCATCTCATTTTCATCAATATCGACATCGGAAAAACCTGTAATACGTCCCAAAATTTTTACGGTCATATCCATATATTCACGATATGTATGATCAAACGAGAACCTGAAATCCTCCGTCATTCCCGCAAGCCACTTTGCTCCCTGATGCGTAAAAATATGGGGTCCGTTAAAATGAAACGTATAAGCGATCCGTTTATCGGACAGATTCGGAAGCTCATTGACCGAAGTGCAGCTGTTATATCTTGTTCCGCCGAAAATGATCAATGTAAGCGGGGCGCGATACCTGATGCGCTGGACACTGTGCTTGATAATATTGTTCCAGCTCATGGAATACTCAGCCTCGGTAACATCACTCAAAAGCTCAAAAGCAACACTGTCGCTGTATTTACCGAAACGGGCCGCGATCCTCTCCCACAATTCATAGAACTTCTCCTGAAGCAGCTCATTGTAGAAGAAACCGCCGTTATCCTCAATGTCGTAAAATGCAAAGCCGTCCACCTTGTTCAGATCCAGTACTGTATTCAGATTCCTCTCCCTGCACTGCCCGATGGCACGTTCAACATAATCAAAACCCGATTCCTTGAAATTTCCGTTTTTGTCAACAAACAGGGCATAATCTATCGGCAGACGGACATGGTCGCAGCCCCATCCGGCTATGATATCAAGGTCCTCTCCGGTTATAAAAGTGTCATAATGCTCCTTGCCGGTATCCTCATTCTGGGAAAACCAGCCGCCGAGATTAACGCCCTTTTCAAACCCTTTTAAACGCTTTAATCGCACATCACCCATAGATCGATCCTTCTCTCAGATTATCGATTTCTTCTGCCTGTTTGAGCTTCCTTAACTACAAAAGCCATCCTATATTGCTTCGCAAACTTCCC
>JAGCZE010000351.1 GCA_017960415.1 Lachnospiraceae bacterium | reverse complement strand
TCTCCCAGCATTTTTTTAGCAGCTCCCGAAATAGGATGCCTCCGTATTCCTTCCTTCGAGTAAAGATTTTCTTTTACATCCTCACTCATGTAAAAGGGAGATAACACCTTTATAAGTTCATCTGTTACGATAATATTCAAGTGTATCCCTGGCAATAATATTTATCAGATTCTCGCGGCTTCTGGAACTCTCCGGAATCGCTACTACCGTGTACCACTTTCCGGGATATTCCCAGCTCTGCTGAAAATACTCCTCAACAGAATATTTATCGATTACCTGATCGGCATTCGGGAATTCCTTTCTGACCACCGCTAAAGCTTCTTTATGGATCTCATTCCTGAATTCCGCGGCATACCTAAGGTCCTGTTCACTGTATTTTCCCATTTTTCGAAACCCTTCTCCTTCTTTCTCCGACCATCTTATTGTGCACCCTTAAGCTTGTTACTGAACTCTTCGATCTGCTTTTCGGTTCCTTCGGTTTTTCTTGCCTTCGGGTCAATAAATATAGCCGTCTGTTCAAACTCCTGAATACCAAGGCTTTTTGCCAGCTTCATGAAGGCTTTTTCCGCACCGGCTCCGCTCTCGCATGCATATGCCGCAAAGCGCTTTCCTTGTATCCGGATACGGTTATTTTCAATAAATGTTCGCAGGGGAGGAGTATAGTTCGATGCCCATACTGGAAATCCGAAAATTATCCTGTCATACTCTCCGGGATCGATCTCAATGTCCTCAAGTTCCGGCTTTTCGGCCATCACGGCACTCTTTCCACCCCAGAAAAACTTTGCGAAGCCTTTGGTGTAGTATGCTTTCCTGGGAATAAGCTTAAGAAGCTGAGCGCCGTTCTTCTCACGGAGCTTTTCGGCGACATACTCGGTATTTCCCTCAAGTGAATAATATACTACCAGATCCTTCATACTGTTAGATTCTCCTCTGAAATATGAATATAAAGACCGGTTTCAGGAAGCAGACAGGGTGCCACCTCCCTATAGCCGGTCATATGGCCCGGGCATTTACGAAATGTCCGGAAATCTGAACTCCTTTAATTCACAGTTACCGATCGAAGTACTGCTGAATTCTTCGTTGGTTTCGGAATTAAAGTACGCATTGATCATACGCACAATCCCTCCGTGCGTAACAAGAAGAAAGGTTTTGTTTTCACAGATCATCCTCTCATGAATGTCGTCAAGCAGATTAAAGATTCTCTGCCCCAGTCTGAGCATTGATTCACCGCCGTTGTAATCGTAGGCAAACTGCTTTTTTGCCTCATGAAACATGCCGGGATGCTTCTTCCATTCATGTCCCTCAAATTCACCGAAATTCTGCTCAATAAGACGTGGCTCGCGTTCTCTGGGGATTCCCGTGATCTCACTTATGATACGGGCCGTTTCATCGGCACGGCTCAGAGTCGATCCTATGATCAGATCTATTCCCGGGTTATTATCCCTGATCTGTAGTGCAAGTTTCCTTGCCTGCTCTCTTCCTCTGTCTGTAAGCGGGGTATCCGTGGCACCCTGCACTTTCTCTTCCACATTCCACTGTGATTCACCGTGTCGTGTGACGTAAACTATATTATTCATATTTTATACTCCAATCATAAAATCCTGAATGCTATGCTTCAACATTATTACCTGCCGTTCTTTTGCTTCCGCAAGGATCCGGTCTTACTCCTCTGGCTCCTGTAAATCCACTATTTATCATCAATATACTGTTTATTCTACAGATTTGCAAGGTTTTTAGTTCACGCATTAAGAGTGATAGTCGATTATACCGCTCGAAATAAACGGACCGGATGATCAGAAAATGAAAAGCCCCGATTCAATGCGGGGCGTCATAAGACAGTAAATACTGTTAGAATCAGAATGAAAAAGAGCTGTACAATATGCAATTATAGGTTATGCCATCGTCCATATTATATATAGTGGCAGAGTCGCCGTTTATTTCAAAATACAGGGTTTTGGTGGTCCCGAGTTCTCCTCCTGCCGAATAGGGAGTCAGGGTTAATTCCCCTTTGGTAAAGTCTGCCGGCAGCCATTCTTCTTCAGTACCTATCGATTCTTCCCATTGATCGAATACAGTTCATAGAACTTATGACGGATATTTTTTGTTGAATTCTTATCCGAAGAGGTTTTTCCCTCATCCGTATCAGCCTTTTCATCCTGCTTATCCGTGTTTCCGCTGTTCTCAGCTTTGTCTGCTTCCTTGTTCGGGCTTTTTTCCGATTCCACTTTCTTGGTTTCGGTTTTATCTTTTACCTTTTCTGTATCTGTTTTTGTACATGCCGATAAGACCATGCAAAGCATGATCAAAAATGTGATAATGACATATGATCTTTTTTTCATGATAATCCTCCATGCCGGGCATTTATGCCAGCCAAATCAATATATTTATCCAGCTATCCTTCATGTGTTATGGGTTACAATCTTCTCTTCCTGAAGATATTTTCTGACCATCTTTTCCAGTGTTGAAGCATCAAACGGCTTGGACAAATAATCCGTAAAGCCTTCCGCTATGGCCTCCTCACGAATATCGTTTCCTTCGTCTGCAGTAAGCAGTATGAATACCGAATCAGCATTTACACCGGCTGTGTCCCCTTTGATCCTCCTGAATACCTCATATCCATCCATTACCGGCATTCTCCGGTCAATGAAGATGATATCATATTTCTTTTCCGCCGCCATTACAAGAGCGGTAGCACCGTCCTGTGCTGTATCCGTAACAATCATACTGTCTTTCAGAAACAGCTTCACAAGCTGAAGATTCACCGAGGTGTCGTCCACAACAAGTATCGAGGCGTTTTGTGTTTTCAGGCTTTCGGATGATTCATCGACTGTGGCGTCAGCAATTCTGTTTTCATCTCTCCCATCAGCAATAAGAGGTATTTCCTGAACAATATCGAAAGCGAATTCAGAGCCATGGCCATAATCGCTCTTGATCACAAGCTTTGAACCCATAAGCGCCAGCAGGTTTTTTACAATATTCAGCCCGAGCCCGGTTCCTTCAACATTGTAGTTTCTGGAACCGTCCACTCTTTCAAACGGAACACTCAGTTTTTCAATGTCCTCCTGTCTGATCCCGATACCCGAATCCCTGACACTGATATGAAGCTTCATATGGGTCTTATCTACAGGATTTGATCCGACATTAAATACAACTTCCCCCTTAGTCGTATATTTTACGGCGTTATTGAGCAGATTGATAATACACTGTCTTATCCTCTTCTCGTCTCCGTGCAGAATGGCAGGAAGTCCTTCGCCAATTGAATACCTGAAGACAAGCCCCTTTTCCATTGCCGAAT
>JAGCZE010000350.1 GCA_017960415.1 Lachnospiraceae bacterium | reverse complement strand
TCCAGTCTCATGACTCCGCCGTCCCTGGTCTTGAACGGATGGCCCTGCTTGTCATTCAAGGTACCGTTCCCCAGGAAGAACAGTTCGGTCTCATCCCTTACAATCCCTGCTTTTCTCGCAGTCCTGAAGACCTGCTCAAAATGAAGTCCCTGGCGCTTGTCAACAACATATACGATCTTATCGGGATGATAATCCCTTTCTCTCTGTACCAGAGTCGCAAGGTCAGTCGATGCGTAGATCGCGGCTCCGTCAGACTTGAGCAGAATGCAAGGAGGCATCTCCTTGTTGTCGCTCTCCTCCTTGACATCCACTACGAGAGCACCTTCACTGATCCTAGTAATGCCCTTTTTCTTCATATCCTCGATCATAGGCATAATCAGCGAATCAGCATCGCTCTCGCCGTTCCATAGCTCGAAGCTGACATTCAGGTTATCGTAATTCTTCTTAAGATCCTTCTTGGAAATGTCCATGATCTGCTTCCAAAGAGCGATATAACCGCGTCTTCCCGACTGAAGATCGACTACGGCCTGCTTCGCTGCGGCCCTGTATGCTTCATCTTCCTTGGATCTTGCGCTTGCAAACGGATAAATTTCCTCAAGGTCGCTGATCGAAACAGGACATTCTGCGGGATATTCGCCTTCGTAATCAGGATCGAAGTATTTGAGTTCCGGCTGTCTAGCGGTCATTTCGGTAATGATAAGGCCTATCGGAAGTCCCCAGTCTCCGAGATGGGCATCACCGATCGCATTGTATCCGTCAAATTTCAGTATTCTCTTAACTGCTTCGCCAATGATCGCGGGACGCAGATGTCCGACATGGAGCGGCTTTGCAACGTTTGCTCCACCGTAATCGATGACCGCGGTCTGTCCGATGTGTGCAGGTTCAAAACCAAGCTTCTCATCCCCGCCCATTTCCGATACATAAGCAGCCAGCGCTTCATCGCTCAGGCTTAAATTCAGGAATCCGGGCATTACGGCATCTGTCAGCGAAAAGAATGAGTCGCCTTTGATCTTTTCACATACTTCATTGGCTATATCAATGGGTTTCTTCTTATATTGTTTCGCGGCCGCCATAGCTCCGTTGCACTGGAACTGGCACAGATCCGGCCGGTTCGATACAACGACTGTTCCGAATCTTTCTTCATAGCCGCATTCCGAAAAAGCCTTCATAAGCTTCCCGGAAATGGTTTCAAGGATCGTTTTCATATATCTGTCTTACTTCCTCTCGTATGTTAATTTTCCCCATACATTATTTAGGCATCACCCGATATTGAGCAGCAGCGATGCGAAATTGAAGTATACCATAAGTGACAGCGCATCAACTATCGTAGTAATAAACGGACTTGCCATGACAGCCGGGTCAAAGCCGACCTTCTTGGCCAGCATCGGCAATGTACATCCGACAAACTTCGCAACAAATACCGTTGCAACCAATGTCAGGCATACAACCGCGGCGATCATCACGCCTACCTGATCGATGAACAGAAGCTTTACAAAATTGGCTGCGGCCAATGTAATACCTATCAGTATCGCTACTCTGATCTCTTTCCAGATCGTGATGCCAATATCGCTGAATTCAAGCTCATCAAGTGACAAGGCACGAATGATCGATACCGAGGCCTGAGAACCCGCATTACCGCCGGTATCCATGATCATCGGTATGAACGATGTAAGCACGATGTAGGCCCCGAGAGCCTCCTCGTACCGCTGTATTATGATACCCGTAAATGTGGCCGAGATCATCAGCAGAAGCAACCACGGAATACGCTTCTTCCAGGTTTCGAATACGCCTGTTTTCAGATAAGGCATATCCGAAGGACTGATAGCGGCCATCTTCTCGATATCCTCGGTAGCCTCCTGCTGCAGGATATCGATGATATCGTCGATGGTGATTATTCCGACCATCCTGTTCTCGCTGTCGACAACAGGGATCGCGTTAAAGTCGTATTTCTGGATCTCTCTCGCAACTTCCTCCTGGTCGGTAAGGGTAGTTACGGAAATAACGTGATCGGTCATGATCTCGCTGATCTCGGTTTCGGGATCGGCAAATATGATCTGACGCAGTGTTACGGTACCTATCAGATGTCTCTGAGGATCCAGCACGTAACAGTTGTTGACGGTTTCCTTGTCGATACCGTCTTTTCTTATCTTCTCGATTGCCTGTGCAACCGTAAGATGCTGTTTTAACGCCTCATATTCGGTGGTCATAAGAGATCCGGCCGAATCTTCGGGGTATTTAAGCAGTGCATTGATCGTATCCCTGGTGTCCTTGCTTGTGGAGTTAAGAAGCCTCGTAACAACATTCGAAGGCATCTCATCCATAAGATCCGCCGCATCATCGACGTCCAGCGCTTCGATGATCTTTGCAGCCTCACCGAGGGAGAATTTCAGGATCATCTCCTGCTGGATATCAATAGGCAGGTATGCAAATACATCCGCAGCCATATCCTTCGGCAGTATCCTGAAAAAAGTAAGAAGCTCTTCAATATCAAGCTCTTCCAGCAGCGAC
>JAGCZE010000349.1 GCA_017960415.1 Lachnospiraceae bacterium | reverse complement strand
GTTATCCGAGGGCTGCACGTCGGTATCGGTCTTGCCGGTATCGGCTGTACTGTCCTTACTGTCTTTATCGCCTTTATCTTCTGTACTGCCTTTACTGTCGCTGCTGTCTTTACTGTCTTTGTCATCATCACGGTCCTTATCGTCCCGTTCCTCGGTGCGGTAATCGTCGTCATCATCTTCATAGCCGTCATCGCCGCAGGCAGTAAATGCAAATACGGATAAACATAAGATCAGCAGAAATAATAATTTTTTCATCGCAACCCTCCTAGTCGTGTTTTATTGATCAAATTCCACTTCTCCGTCTTCGGTAACATAGAATATTTCAAAATCTGTCATGTAATAATCGCCGTAAATATCGTCGATGCAGAACGCATACAGATATTCGCCGGGATACATCAGATCGTGCCAGATCTCGGGCTCACCGTCGAAAACGTACTCATCGCCGTAATAGCTGTACTCTCCGTCATAATCAAACTCATCGTCGAGCGGGATCGAATAATACAGCGGAACGATCTTATCGCCTTTTTTCAGCTTTTCGACAGCTTCAAGCCCATCGGAAGCAATTTCCTGTTCATCATCGTTTTCGTTCTTTTTTCCGGAATTTTCATCCTGCTTCTCCGAAGTATCGGTCTGTTTCTGCTTATTCTTTCCTGCGACCTTCATCCAGCCTTCGTCCATCAGAACTTTAAATCCCGCGAAGAATTTTTCCTCTCCGATCTTCGTAATGACCGATATCTTCCGGTAGACCGCCGGAGGATAGAAAATGCTCAGAAAACGCCTGCATATCAGCTCATATACCTTTTGAGCGGTGGGTTTCAGCGAGTTGAAACTTCCGAGCCCCTGTCCCGTAGGTATGATCGCATAATGATCTGTGATCTGCTTGTCATTGACATATCTGGTCTTTGCGATCCCTTTATAGGCGCTGCCTTTGAGGACTTCATCCGCAAATTGCGCTACCGGGGCAAAGTTCTTCAGACCGCCTATATTCCTGTCGATCTCTTTCGATACTGCCGTAGAAAGCACCCTCGCATCGGTTCTCGGATATGTCACGAGTTTTTTCTCATATAATTCCTGTGTTACGGCAAGAGTCTCATCGGGACTGATCTTGAAAAGCTTCGAGCATTCGTTCTGCAACTCGGCAAGATTGAACAGCAGCGGAGCATTCTTGTTCTCTTTTTTCTTCTCAATGCCGACGATCTCCCCGCTCACGGTCCCATCCGTAACAGTCTTATAATAATTCGGAGTCTGGTCGGATGAATTGGCGGGCGCAGACGTCTCAAACACAAGCTCCGCGGGATCCTTTGACATCAGGTCCGCGATCAGCTTCCGGGCGTCTTCCTGCGATTTGAAACCGTTCTCCTTGTACATACGCGGATCGTTATAGTAGACCGATCCCTCCACGGCTCTGAATTCACCTTCGAACCGGGCAGCTCCGGCCTCGAGTTCCGCAACAACCCTGTAAAACGGAGTTTTGACAAAATTCCTTATTTCGCGCTCGCGGCGCACTACCATGCCCAGAACACAGGTCATCACCCTGCCTACCGAAATCGCACCGGGCTTGTCTATATTCAGGAACGATTTGACTTCCTGTCCGAACTTCAGAGTCAGTATCCTCGAGAAATTGATACCCATCAGGTAGTCTTCTTTTGCACGCAGATATGCGGCATCCGAAAGATTGTCGTATTCCGACAGCGGCTTTGCTTCCCTGATTCCCCTCAATACCTCTTCCTCGGTCTGGGAATCGATCCAAACTCTCCTTTTATCTTTTGTCTCCGGAACCTGGGCCATCCGGTCCACAAGTCTGTAAATATATTCTCCTTCGCGTCCCGAGTCGGTACAGACATATATCTTATCGACATCGGCCCTGTTCAGAAGACCTTTTACGATATTGAACTGTTTCTCAACATCCTTTATAACTTCATATTTAAATTCCTTCGGAATAAACGGCAGTGTGTCGTATCTCCAGCTTTTCAGTGCGGGATCGTAGCTTTCCGGATAGCTCATCGTGATCAGATGACCTACGCACCATGTAACAACACTCTGGGGCGACTCAAGATAACCGTCGCCTTTGCGGAAGCTGTCCTTCAGTGCCTTGGCAAATTCCTGTGCCACACTGGGCTTCTCCGCTATATATAAATTTTTACCCATTATTAACCTCTTACGATCGTGATTCTACAGTAAACGGCAAATATTTTTTTGATTTGCCATCATATTATTATACCATTTTCAGTAACAAAAATAAACAATTTTTATTATTTTATCCCCGTCGATTTTTGACAAGATACCTATTGCGTTTTTCGACAGAATTAGCTATTATTGGAATTGCTTTTTTTAGCGTTACTATCATTTCTATTTATTATCACAGGAGGAGATTATGAAAAAAGTTATCGCACTGCTTCTGGTAGCAGTAATGGTAATGTCGCTTGCAGCATGTTCAAAGGACTCTGCAGAAAACGGCGGCAGCTCAAAGAGTGATTTCAAGATCGGTGTTGTTCTTGTAGGCGATGAGAATGAAGGTTACACCTACGCTCACATTGACGGAATTAAGAAGGCTATGAAGGCCAACGGCATCTCGGATGATCAGGTTATCTGGTATTATTCGGTTCCCGAGAATGAGGAATGCTACGACAAGTGCATCCAGTGTGTATCACAGGGCTGCAAACTCGTTATCACTAACTCTTACGGACATCAGTCACATGCACAGCTTGCTGCATCGGAGAATCCCGATGTACAGTTCGTTGCAATGACCGGTGACACCGCTTACAAGTCGGGTCTTAAGAACTTCAAGAACGCTTTCAACCAGACATATCAGTCACGTTACGTATCAGGTATCGTTGCAGGTATGAAGATCAAGGAACTGGTTGAGGCAGGCAAGCTTACAGACAAGAACTATGATGCCAACGGCAATGTAAAGGTCGGCTATGTAGGTGCTTTCCCTTACGCAGAAGTTATCTCAGGTTTCAGTGGATTCTTCCTTGGTATCAAGTCTGTTTATCCCAATGTAGTTATGGATGTTACCTACACCAACAGCTGGTTCGATATCTCGGCTGAAGGTCAGGCTGCAGATATGCTTACTTCACGCGGATGCGTTATCATCGGACAGCATGCTGATTCAACAGGTGCTCCCGCTGCTTGCGAGGCTGCTCTTAAGGCAGGTACCGTTGTTTACTCTGTTGGTTACAACATCGATATGCTTTCTGTAGCTCCTACCGCAGCTCTTACTTCTGCTTCGAATGACTGGAGCGTTTACTACACCTACGCTATCAAGACAGCTATGAACGGCGAGCAGATCAAGACTGACTGGTCAGAAGGTTATGAGACCGGCGCTGTTTGCATCACCGAGCTCGGTGCTTCTTGTGCAGCAGGCACAAAGGAAGCTGTTGAGAAGGCTGAGGCCGATATCAAGGCTGGCAAGCTTCATGTATTCGATATCAACAACTTCACCGTAGGCGGCCAGAAAGTTACTTCAGCTCTTTGCTTCGATTCAGACGGAGATGTCGTTTATGATCAGCAGGAAGCTATCAAAGACGGTTACTATCATGAGTCGGAATTCATTTC
>JAGCZE010000348.1 GCA_017960415.1 Lachnospiraceae bacterium | reverse complement strand
GTTCTCCTTTTCCTGAGGCGATGCTGCGTCATACCTTTGCTTATAATCACGATACTCGTTATATACTTCGTCAAACAGAGGTTTCACTACTGCCCTGAAGCTCGCGTCGTCTCTCATCTTTTTCGAGAAGCCCTGGAAGGTCATTCTGCCCGGAACCCTTCCGTCTCTGCCTTCTATCAGCTGGATAGCGACAAGATTCGCAACATACCCGTACAGGTTCTTTCCCGCTTCACCGTTTTCCCATGAATCCACTCGAACGCGCATATTGTTGATCAGATATGATTCACTTGCGCTCCGGTAAACGGGAAGACCAAGCTCCACAGGTCTTTCCTGCACATCTTCGCCGGCAAGACCCTTACTGATCTCATCATAGAACTTCCTGTCGCCTTTTTTCTGTTCCATTGGCTCCGGGATTTCTTCAACCTGAGGTCCGTCCTGGCCGTTATTGATAATGTTGTTCTTAAGGCTTTCTCTGGCAATTTCGGCGTAAGGTTCAACAATGCCTGCCGGCAGGTCATCTTCGACCTGTCCGCGCTGTTTTACAGCCTCTACCCTGATGGCATTCTGCCAGGCATCACGCCACTGTTCGTTGCTTAAGTCTCCTTTTTCGAGGTTCGGATCCTGACTTAGTCTGTATTCAATATAGGCATCAAGGCTCCTCAGATTACCGGTCCATGCCTTATTGCGGACACGATCATTAATAAGAGCCATATCCTTCTCATACTGCTCCGATCCGTGCGGAGCAACAATATCGGGCAGATTCCGTTTGCTGATATCGATTGTTGTATCTTTGCGAAGCGCATCAAGCTGGGCATAGCGTTCCTTCAGATAAGACTCCGTGATCTGCTTTGCACGGTATGCATCAATGAGTTCCTGGATCCTTGCATCCGCGATTTCCTTAATCTCATCCTTCAGATCCTGTACCTCCTGAGGCTCTCTGCCCGGTCTGTAGGAGACCCTGTTTCTCGCTGCGCCCAGCTTCTCGCTCAGCGGTTTCTGCAGATCCCTGATCCTTAAATCCACCTCACGATCGGATTCCGCTGCTATTTGGGCCATCATCCTGCGTTCGGACGAAATGCTGTCACGCCAAGTATTATAATTTGAAACAAGTTTTGCCGAATCTTCCTGCGGAAGACCAAGGTCCTTGCCGGCATTGATCGCAAGCTTCTCAAAATCTTTGTATACCGGATTGTCCATGTCCTCGGGATGGGCCATCAGATAATCAAACAGCGCACTCTGCATCAATAGCTTGGCTGCAGGGATATCGCATTTCTGAGCGTCGGCAAGAGCCTTATGATAATTCTCCGTTATTACGTTATATCTGTCTTTCTGGTTCAGAACATTATCATAATTAAACGCATCCTCACGTCCGATGCCGTTTTCATCCACTACAGGCAGTCCCAGATGTCTCTTCTGTATCGGACTTCCCTCGAGGAATGCGGATTTCAGACCATTTACAAGTCTGTCAAAATTCTCCTTTCCGATATTTGAGCCATACATCGTATATACGTTATTTACAAATCTGAGCGCAATTTCTTCATTGGCAGCATACGCTTCTCCCAAGGGCTTGATACGATCGAGATACCTGAACTGTTCCGCACGGCGCCCGGGATCGGTTTCAAGCAGGATCACCGGCTGCAATGCCCTGTCCATGGATATCGGTACCCTGCCGCCGACCACCTCATTCATATAGGCAAGTGACATGTCGGCTTCCTCAGCATTAATAAGATAATTAAAGGATTCCATGAAATTTTTATGGTCCTTTGTTTTGGAATCAAGTCCTTTTTCCACTGCGGATCTTTTGTAATGATCCATGATCGACTTTCCTGGATTTGCGAGAAAGTCCTGTACCGATACACCGCATCTTTTACTGTATTCGGCAACCTGGAAGATTCCGTTGAATTTCATGTCCGTAACCATATCAGTCGAAAATTCCGGAGGGATCTCCTCATTGCGGATCGTATCAACATTGCCCGGAGCAAACAGATCATCCGGAAATGACCTGCGTATCATCTCCTGGATCTCTTCTACATGCCTGTGCTCAACCTCATAGGCCGCAGTAGCAGTTTCGATCTCCGCCATGTCGCCTTTTTCCACGGCTGTCTTCAAGTTTTTTCTTGCTTCCGCCAGCTTAATATAGCCGTAATATTTCTTGCTCTGCTCCATATTCTGGTTGCCGGTTATCATACCGTACTCTTCCATCTTTTGGACGATCTTCGCCACATTATCGGCGACATCTTTCGAAATGGCGGGCGGATCGGCAAGCAGATCGTTCAGCGCCTGTTCTTTTTCGGGAGGTATGACGGCAATCGCATTGGGTGCAACACCTTTCATTACCGTCATGTTATTGTAACGTTCATCATGATAAATATCGTTATCCTGAGAAGCATTTATATACTCCATTCCGGTAATTCCGGTCCTCTCCTCGGCATCCGACAGATATTTGTAGACAGATTCCTTCCTGACCGCAAGGTACTTATTGACCTTATCGAGCATATCATTTTTCTTTTGCTTTTCGTCAGCATTCAGGTTCTGATCTGCGTTAACACCTGTCTTCAGATCCGCTATCCTCTGCTGCTCGGGATAATCTGACATTTCTTCCAAACTGAGCTCGGAAGGCAGTCTGACAGCGTCCATCTCATCCGCAAGACCTTCCAGCACATCACCGAAATTCACAGCCTCTGCCATGATCGCCTCAAAATAAAGCGGTGTATGCTCATTATCGGCTGCCAGTCGGATATTCTTAAAATTCTTTGCCGCATCCTCATCCGTGTGCCAGTTTGCGCGTACAGCAAAGCCTTTTTCCTCTGCCATGCGGTTGAAACGTTCAAAAATGCTCTTGACCTGTTTCTCGTTCAGCCGGGCAGCCAGCTTATCTTCGAGCTGATTCAGATAAAAATCGGCTTTCGCCTTTTCACGGCGTAAGTTAAGGGTCTCTTCCGGTGTGAAGATATACTTTTTGGTTTCATTTACTGACTGGTTCTGACGCAAAATCTCGCTTGATGCTCTCAGGAAATCCCCGTGATGCTTCGTAAAGAACTCCTTTGCGCGGTCCATTTCCTCCAGCACCATATCACCGTATTCGTACTGTCTCTCAGCATCTGTTATCTGAGCTGTGAGTTCCGGATCAAAATCGAGCTTTCGACGCTTCAGATCTTCCGACTTCATCGAAACCAGGTGCTGAAGGGCGTTAACACGTTCTAGGCTTCTTTGAGCACCGGGCTTCTTCAGTTCATCCTGTACAGGCTTGTTGTTCTCTATGAGGCAGTTAATATACTCCTCCGATCCTTCGTATCGTTTGATATTCGCATCCCAAAGCTTAGCGTAGTGGTCAAATGAGGCGATCCTGCGGATGCATTCCCTGCGGTTCTCAATCGAGAGCTCCTCCCGGCCGTTATCCGCG
>JAGCZE010000347.1 GCA_017960415.1 Lachnospiraceae bacterium | reverse complement strand
GAGATCTTCTTCATTATCTTATTGATCAGGGCCATCGTCGGGAGCTCTAAGAATGCGGCGCAGCTGACGGCGATACCCATCTGTGTCTCGGTTCCGCCCAAGGGGGTGATGACCTGGATCATGTAGTCGTTGATCGCGTTGTGGGCAAAGAAGAAGCACACGGCACCGAGCACGAACAGCATAAAGGACGGATATGTCCTGATGAAGCTTATGAGATTATTGTGCGCGGTCTCTGTTTTCGCTGCGGGCGCAGTCTTAACTTCAGGCTTTTTGAAGAAGAATAAAACGACCAGAGCTATGGACAGGAAAATGATGTCCAGGATCATTAAGATGTTGACGCCGAACCATCCGATCGCCTTGCCGGTGAAGATCGATGTGATCGCAAATCCGCATGAGCCCAGGCCCCTTGCAAGACCATAGTAGATGTTGCATCCTGCAGCTTCGTATTCGAAATACATTGCGGTGATGATGGGCTGGTAGACCATCTGAACCATATAGATGAGCGCGAATATGATGAAGATCACTACTATGCCGTTCTTGATCAACAGAAGAAGGACGGAACCTATGAGAAGGAGTGCCGTCGATGCCATTGAGACATTGCGGTTTGTAAGTTTGCCCTGCTTGTCGATGAGACCCGCAACGATCGGCTGGAAGATAACCGAGAGGATGTTTGCAAGCGCAAGGGTGATTCCGATAAGCGTGTTGGAGAAACCCTTTTCGAGAAGGAAAACTGACGCATAAGCATGGATGCCGCTATAGACGGCAAAGTATGTCGCATTGATGATGATGTATCTTAAAGTCCAGAATTTTTTGCCCGATGACATGACGCACCTTCCGTTGTTTCCTGATCGATATGCAAATGCTAACATATATGCGAAATTATACTAATTAGACTTGTTGGATAATTATCAGGGAGATTGCATGGAATATCTGCATTATATATATGAATTTATCTCGAATCCGATCCTGGATGTGCTGATGGGATTGGCCGGTCTGATCCTGGTATCAGGAATATTTCTTTTGTACCAGATGGCTTTGGCGAAGGCATTTTGCGCCAAAATGACAGATATCGAAATGTTCGGGTTCAAATATTCCAGGAACAGTGCAGGCAAGTGGGAATACAGGGGACACAGGGTCAAGCTTGCCTTCTCAGGAGTCTCCTCCATTGATATAGAGAATCACCCTGAGATCGACGGCGATAAGATGATCCAAAAGGATAAGTCGCACATGCTGGCTACCAGTCTTCTGACCACCATCACAGGTCTTGGCATTTCCGCCGGCTGCATTATCTGGTCGTTTACCATCTACTATGCTTTCCCGGCATCTGTGGTATTTCTCACGGGTTTCTGGGTCCTGCTGTTTACGGTCGGAAGACTCATTCTGGTCTTATCGACCATGACCAAGATCTACTCGAAAAACTCTCTGGGCAGTTATCAGATGAGGGCAATATCTCTTCTGAGATCCGGTGTCCCTTACGAGAAACTGGACCTCAAATCCGTCAGGGAATTAAACCTTAAAAAAGTATGGGAAACAGAACGCAAAATGTATTTCCCTGTCTATTTCCAGTATCTCGATGCCTGCGGTTTTTATGACAGGATGCCTGAGGCAGTCGATGATGTTGAGAGGATACTTAATGCCGCAGCGGTAAGCAAGGCCGATATCGGCGTTTACATGAACCTCATCTACTACTATTCTTATCACCGCCCGACACCCTCTGCAGCGAAGGAATACTATCACAGGATAATCAATGATGTCGAAAAGGACACGGACCCGAATACGATGAGGATCAGGGGATTCTATGAGCTTAACTGTTTTGGCGATCCGGTTAAGGCGAGGGAGTTCGCGATGAAGGCATTGGAAGGCATTGAGAACATCTCTATTCCTGTTGAACAGGAGTACGAGAGAAAATGTATTGCCAAACTAAACAATGCTATAGATAATTTTAAGCACAAATAATGTGTATTTGCTAAATATTTAATATTTTCTTCACAAAGTTGCCACAATTTATATTTTGGCATGTTATAATTCAGCCAATAAATTGGAGGCAACTATGAATAAGGGAATATTTAATAAAATAGTCAAAGCAATCGGCGGTTTTGGAATCGCCGGCTTGGTTGTCTCAACAATAGCAATATCTGTAAAAGCTGACGGTTATTCCGGCATTACGGTCGATGGTGATTTCAGTGACTGGGACAGTGTTACCAAGTACGACTGCTTAAGCGAGAGCAGCCGCGTAAATAACGTTGCAATGGTCTGGGACGGCGACTGGATCTACATCTACATGGACGAAGTCCAGCAGAATTCAGCTTCCTGGTCAAGTGATACACACAACACTCACGGTCAGTTCAACATCAAGACAGATCTTGGTTATGTTTTGGTCGTAACCGTAAGAGATAACGGCGCGGCAGGAAATATAATCGAAGTGACTGATGTTAAGACAAACGAGACTTATACGGTAGAAAACGGCGGAATCGATGTTGCATTTAACAGTGATTATTCCGTATGGGGAGCTCCTACACTTACTGAAATAGCTATCCCTTCAAGCCTCCTTCCGCAGTATTCGTCAACGATCAATTTCGGATACTATCTCGGCGGAGACATAATAACTGACGTTGCTGATGCAAGCGGCATCATTATCGATGATCCCGACGATCCGACACCTACACCCGCACCTTACAATGACGGTTCAGAGATCGTAATCGATGGTGACTATCACGATTGGGACTACTATCCGGTAATCACGATCCAGTATGATTCATCCGGTATGGAAAACACATATAACGACGCTGACGGCTCCATCTATCAGAGAGACGGCAACGCTTATGTTCACTGCATTGCAAACGAATTCAGCAAGCAGGATACAGGCTATAAGTATGGCTCCGAGTTCCTTGAAGTAACGGTTCTTTTCGGATATTCCCACACAAAGCTCATCGCAGTTGAGTTAGGTCCTGACGGAAGCCTCGACTGGAGTTTGCATGATAAAGCGACTTCACTGTCTGAAGGCACACATCACTATGCATTATTCTATTTTGCTGATTC
>JAGCZE010000346.1 GCA_017960415.1 Lachnospiraceae bacterium | reverse complement strand
CTTTCGGGCATTTTCATAGAAAATGACATTCAGTACACACCCGAAGATTACCATGAGCATCTTGCCCTGACAATGAAGACCGCTGACGAAAATGTCGAGATCATCACTACTCCCACCGTTCCGTTCAGGAATATCCAGATTGCCATCCGCAGCGGCGAATGGGTAGTGATCTCCAAGAGCAAGGCTCCCGCGATTCATTTTTGTATCAAGCACCCCGTGATCGTTCGTGCGCTGACCGATTTCGCGCCTCCTATCAGGGATTGAGGATGGACTGTCTCATGCCAACAATACTTCTATCAGGGATTGATCAGACTGACTGTAGCAGAGCTGTCAGTCCCATATATCAGCTCGCCAATATCACCGGAGCCGACCACTGTCAGCTTCGGTGTTTTTTTGCTGCGAAGAGACAGTCCTTCTTCCTTCAGCATCTTTGTGATATTTGAGTGTATCTCCTCGTCAGTCTGCTTCCAGGTATTCAGAAGAATGCTGTCCATCCCGCACCTGACCGCAATTCTCAGGTCACTCGAGATATCATTGCCGGTCATAACACATTCCTTCGGATCCAACCCTTCCCGGTCGAGCAGCAATTCCATGAATTCCTTCTGAGGCTTCATCATCTGATAGTCCGAGGAGATATATATCCCGTCAAAATACGGCATCAGACCGCTCTTTTCGATCTCAGGCACGGTAAAGACCGCCTGTGCATTTGAAAGAAGGTATACTCTTTTTCCGTGTTCCTTCAGGTATTTCAAAAAAGGGATCGTATTCCTGTACGGACGCAATCTCCTGTAGGAATAAATCCTGAATGCATTGGCGATAAATGTTACTGTATCACTTGTCGCTAATTCATCCACAATGTTTTTATCGCTAATCTTTTTATTCTTTTGGGATATATGCTCAAATAATATTAATTCATGATTTGTCTTTTGATTTTTCAGCGTTATCGGCGTTCTACTCTTGTGGTATTTCGGACACTCCAGGAACATTCTCGCGAATACACGCTCAAGTTTTATCTCAGGATGTTCATATCCTGTTTTAATTTTCAGCAGTTCTCTTTCTTCCCTGTCGGCCTTAAAAAATGCCTCATGAAGATTTTTTGCTTTCCATTCACAACCGTAGGTATTGTAGCATTCCGCCATAAATCGCCACAATGAAGGCTTGTGCTCATTGGTCTCGATATCAAGCAGTGTTCCGTAGAGATCGAAGATGAAGTTTTGGTATTTATCAAGCAGTGTATTATTCATATTTTGTAATCTACTCCGCACGTTCCAGCGCATCTTCGGTATAATTGATACCGGCGTTCCACAGCAGCCACTGGGTATAGCCCGCATCATAAGTGGCCTGTATCTGGGCGCGGACTTCTTCTTTACCGTATTTCAGATAATGACGCAGCCAACTGGCGGTAAAGTCCTGCAGCCATGGCCGGACATCCGCCTTATTGCCTGTATTATCGATCATGTACAGAACCTTCTGCGATGCCATCAGGGCCTGGTATACAAGTTCATAAGGATGGCAGTCGGGGTAATCGAGGTTGTAATAACCGTCTCCATAATGGGACGGATAAACCATTGGACAGATATAATCAAGATACTGCGCCATCTGGAAATAACTCTGGCCTACGATCTTTGCATCCACGGACGAGGTCATGATAGCACCGTAGACATCGCAGCTTACAAATGCGCCCAGGGGCTTGATCTCCTCGCAGATCCTCTTGATACCGTTTGTGATCGCCTCGATCCTCGTTACATTCTCGGCCTTCGGTCCGAAATTCACGTTGGACATGCCTTTATCGGTGGAGAAACGGATGTAGTCAAGGTTTACCTCATCAAATCCAACAGCCACACAATGTTTGCAGACTTCGATCAGATAATCCCAGACACCCTCTTCGTAAGGATTGACCCAGGCAAGTCCCGATTTGTCACGGAAAATTGTCCCATCATTGTTGTACAATGCCAGTTCCGGCTTCTTCTCCGCCAATATCGGGTCTTTCAGCGTTACGACACGGGCGATCAGGTATATTCCGTGATCTTTGAGCTTCTTGATCGTTGCCTCAATGTTGCCGATCGTGTCGGATACAGCGCCTATCTCCCTGGCCACATCATAATCCATCTTGAACGTTATGTAACCCGCATCGGACTTGATATCAATGACCATTGCGTTGAGCTCGGTATTGTCCACCAGCTTGATCGCGTCATTGAGCTTCTTGTTGATATATGCCGAAGAGATGTAGATGCCTTTCGCATCGATCCTCTTGCGGGTATCGACAAAATCCGACATCCATACGTCCTCGTCAATGTCTACATATCCGGTGGGAACAGCCGCGGCTTCGGTTTCCTTGGGAGAATACCAGAAACCGTACACGCCGGTCTGCGGATTGGCGTCATCCGCCTCCATTGCCTCGGCAACCGATACCTGCTCCATCTCTCTTGCCGCGCCCGCATTCTGCTCGTCCATGATCCTGAAATAATAGCGTGTTCCGAAGTATCCACCCACGCCGAGTGCAAGAGCGATCAAGGCAATTATCACTGTTGCCTTGCGGCGGCGCCTCTTGCGGTTGCGCTCGCCGTTGTAGTCTATGTACATGTCTCGCATTTTTTTACACCTCATCAGTCAGCCTTACGGCTGACAGCTTCCCCTCAAGGGGAAGCCTTCAAATTCCGAAAATCGGCG
>JAGCZE010000345.1 GCA_017960415.1 Lachnospiraceae bacterium | reverse complement strand
TCAATATTATGAGAAATAAAACAGGGTTGCCCGGATCGGACAACCCTGTTTGCTTTATAGTTGGATTAAAATATGTTTCGAATATTCAATGAACCGGATATTTAGTGCACCGAAATGATCCATATAGGATAGTAAGCGTATTCATCATCATATCCCATTATCGAAACAACCTTCTCTTTGGGAAGCATTATGGCTTTGAGGTTAGGAAGCTTATCCTGCTTGTAGTAGTGGTAGATACGTTCTACGAGCTGAGCGTAAATGCTCTCGGAAAAACCGGTTAATCCGGAAAGATCGATGATTTCGTACTTTGCGGCATCACTGCCTATGGTCGTTGAATAGTAATCTAAATATGAGCTGACATCACCTTTCTTGCCTTCCCTGTACGAGGTGATCTTGAATTCGGTAGCTTTCTTTCCTTTACCGAAGGTTATCGTGGTAGTCGAAGTATATTCATCACTTCCGACGTACTCTTTTTTGAACTTGGTTGTTTTGATCTTGGGAGCCGTTATGGTATATTTCTTGGAATCGAGGAACCCGGGCTCTTCCTTTTTGGAGGTAACCTTCAGGGTGTATGTGTAATCTTTGTCATATACGAAGGATACCCAGTAGATATTGGAATCTGAGGTTCTGACAACATCGCCGGGAGTGATGGTATATTCGTCGCCCCAACTGTCTTTAACCTTCAGAGTGTTCCACTGTACCGATCCGCACTCATATCCGTCATCAGGGATAACCTTGAGGGCGATAGAGCCGGAACTGAGCGCCCATGCCTCGTCTACGGTGTAGCTTTTCTCGCCTGCGGGAACGGAGATCTTCTTCTCATCCTTTGTCAGGAACTCATATGATTTTACATGAGAATCGCCCTTGATCTTGATAGTATATGTACGAGTAGGCTGTTTGCCGTAAACAAAATCGATATAGAACCAGTTGCTGTAATCATAGTTCACCGTAAACTTGAAGCTGTTGTTCTTATCAAGCTTGTAGTAATTGCCCTGAACGTACATCTCTGTATTGTCTGCCAGACGGCAATTCTCATTGAGTGTGATTTTGACGGTCAGTTCCGTACCGGAAACAACAGTGTCGCCGTATACTATTTCGCGGCCCGAAGGATCGGTAACCGTCATATCGCAATATGTTGCCATGTTAAAACCGCTGTAATAGCAGACAGCATCCTGATCAGTATCCGAAGCCTGAGAGAGCATCGGAGCAAATCCGAAAACAAATAAAGCTGCCAGTAAAGGCAAAAGGATCTTTTTGAATGATTTCATAGGCATTTTGGCGTAAATCTACGCATCCTCCCTTGAGATAGTATTTGGCTGTTTTACGGTGAGCCGTTCCGAAATGAAAAAACGGGAATAACCGAAGCTTTTCCATATACATTTACTTTATCATATTTAGAGATAGTATTCAATTGTAAATTCATTTTGTTTGGGTTATCATAATTGTGTATAAAACAGGAGGTTCTGTACACAAAATGTCAAAACATGTTACGAAGAGAATAAAACCGGACAGCCAGGGGAAAAGGCTGCCGTTACTTTTACCGCTAATGGTAACTCTTGCGGTCATACCTTTGATATTCAGGCTTTACAGATATGACACGGGGCTGCAGGAATATGATTTCTTCTCAAAAAACGGGATCAGCAATGAATTCGCGCTTCATGGGAAAATGGTGGCATTTATTGCGGTTTCCGCGGTAATGCTGTTGTTGATCGCATACAGATGTATCAGGGAGAAAAAGCTGTTGTTTGACAAGATGCTGATACCGCTTTTTGCATACGGGATATTAGCGATCCTGTCAAGCATTTTTTCGAAATATCAGCCCTATCCCCGGACAGGTGTGTTTGAGCAGTTCGAATCATGTTTTGTTCTGATCGGATATGTGATCGTTGTATATTATGCCTTTCTTTTCATACGCGACGGGAAGGACGTAAGGCTGCTGATCGGTGTACTGGCCGCGGGAGCGGGGTTACTGGTACTGGTCGGTCTGTCACAGGCGATGGACCATGACATCCTGGGCACCGGGTTCGGCAGATGGCTTACGATACCTTCGGAGTATTACAGCAGACTCAGTTCCACCGGCGAGGAATTTGTCCGTAAATTCAAGGTCTGGCGTGTGTTTATGACATTTTCGAATCCGAATTATGTCGGTTCTTATGTTCCTCTTGTTCTGCCGGTTATGCTGATCGTGGCATTTGACACTGTTAGGATAAGGAACAGGATCATTTACGGAATATTGTGCCTGGGACTGCTGATCTGTCTGTTCGGGTCCGGATCGAAGACCGGATTTGCGGGATTGATCGTCTCTCTTGCGATCGTAGCCTTATATCTTGCAAGATCGGGCCGTAAGTCGGTTATTTTCACGATTTCCGGGGCTTTTATCGTGCTTCTGGTTGTGTATATCTTCTTCGGAAATAATGATTATCTGAAAAGAATTAAATCTGTATTTAATATTGAGGAAACCGTATATGATGTAACAGGGATCGAAACACTGGATGACGGAGTCAGGATCGTCTATAAGAACAAGGGCCTGACAGGAAGCTTCGACCCTGATATGCTGGGTTTTTCGTGTAGGGATGACAATGGGGAGGAACTTTACATGTCATTGAACGACAATCAGAAGCTGATTGTCGACGAACCCGGATATGAAGGCCTTACGATAGGTCCCGTGGAACTTGAAGACGGAATATACGGATTTGAGATATATGCGTCAAGAGCATGGTATTTTGCGCGTTTGGACGGAGTATATTATTTTTATACACCTTATAAAAAATTTATCAGACATTCGATCAGCGAATCGACGGAATGGCTGGACCGCCACGGCCTGGTGGCTACCGGACGCGGATTCTTGTGGTCGCGGACACTTCCGCTCCTGAAAAATAACATAATACTCGGAAGCGGAGCCGATACTTTCGTGTTCGAGTATCCGGGCGCGGATTTTGTGGCAAGCTATAACAGCGGAAACTGGGGATTTGTTGTTACAAAGCCTCATTGCATGTATCTGCAGATCGCAGTGCAGACCGGGATTCTTTCACTGGCTGCGATTTTGGTATTTTATGTAATGTTCGTTGCCGGAAGTCTGAAAATCATCAACGGGAAGGTTATGAGCGGAAAGACCATGAACGGGAAGGAAAAGAGCGGGACAATCATAAGCGGGAAGACTGTGAGTGAAAGGAGCGGATATCTTTCGGATAATACCCGGGAGGACGGCGTTTCAATATATGCTGTTTTGACAGCGATCGTCGCTGGTACCGCTGGATACATGACCGCGGCGATTTTCAATGATTCTTCTATAGCCGTCGCTCCGGTGTTCTGGGCACTGACCGGCATCGGGGCTGCTATTGTAAGGATCGGGCGTGAAACGCAAATTGACTGATACGAAGTTTTGATGGCAAAAAAACAACCCTAAAACATTTGTTCGAAAATTGACCTCAATCCCTTGCATAAAATGTGATAATAAGCTAAACTTAAAACACAGGTTTCATTTCGGAGGTTAGGATAATGGCAGATCCCAAAAGGAGCGGGAACGGTAAGAACTCCGCTTCGAATTCAAATAAAAACAAAAGGGCCTATGTAGGCAATGTTCGTGATGCCCGCAATGCAAGAAAGGCGGCCGGTGCTTCTTCGCAGGACGGAAGATCTTCTGCCGGCGGCTCGGCAAGGAATCCCAAGGGAACACAGGGAGGGACCGCAGGCAGCAGGAATCCCGAAGGCGCAGGGGGCAGAACTCCGTCGAAAACCGGAAATGCCGCGGGCAGCAGGACTTCGTCGAAAGCAGGCAATACCGCTGGCAGCAGAAGCTCGTCGAAAGCAGGCAATACCGCTGGCAGCAG
>JAGCZE010000344.1 GCA_017960415.1 Lachnospiraceae bacterium | reverse complement strand
TGTGATTTTTTTATCTTCTTTTAAGCTGAAATTCTCTGCATCCTGTTCGTCTGCAATTACCGTAAAAGGCCCGTTGCACCAGCCGCATATTCCCATAACTTCGGGATGATTTTTGTCACCGAGTATCAGAATATGCTTTCCGTCACCCGATTCTTTCTCAACGATCCTATGGATCTTTTTTACAAATGCGCAGGTTGAATCTACGATCCTGATATTTTGTGCGGTCAATGAATTGAGTCTGTCAAATACGTCTTTCGGGACACCGTGAGATCTTATAATGATCGTGGAATCGGTGAGTTCTTCGGCTTCTTCGACCGAATTTATCACTTTAACACCTTTTTGTGACAATAAATCGAATACGTTTTCATTATGTGTGATGGGACCGAAAGTATATACGGGCCTGTTGTTTTTCAGCTCTTCGTATACCGAATTCACTGCCCGGCTCACACCGAAACAAAAACCCGCGCTCGCAGCGGTCCTGACGATCATTCCAATCTTCCTCCATTTATTAAATCAAACTTCCCTGTCCTGCCCATAACCGCAGCAGCCGGCCAACAAACCGAGACAGAAGCCCGTTGCTTCGTCGATATTAAGCTCCGATGTGTCTGCAAGCTTCGCATCGGGGACTCTTACAAGCGGCGAATTCTCACGGTGCATATCCCTGTAATCCCTGTCTGCAATTTCTTTTTCGATAGTCTCAAGATCTGCTTCCTGGCCTTTTTGTATCATTTCATCATATCTTCTCTTTGCGCGTACACTGACGCTGGCAGTCAGATAAATCTTGAGATCGGCGTTCGGAAGTACTACAGAACCGATATCACGGCCGTCCATAACAACATTTTCGGAACGGGCCAGATCCTGCTGTATGGCAACAAGCTTCTCGCGTACTGCAGCGATAGCCGAGATTTTTGAAGCATTATCACTGACTTCGGGAGTTCTGATCTTCCCGCTGACATCCTCGCCGTTTAAGTATACATGCTGTGTTCCGTCAATATATCTGATGGTCACGGATATTTCGTCAAGATGCTCTTTTACTGTACTCTCATTGTCACAATCAATACCCTTTTCCACATAAAACAGAGTAATTGCCCTGTACATCGCTCCGGTATCGATATAGATAAATCCGAGCTTCTCCGATAATTTCTTTGCTACGGTGCTTTTTCCCGCACCTGCGGGTCCGTCGATGGCAATACTGTAATTCTTCATTATCATTATCTCCTTTTATTTACTTATTTAACGTATTTCATCCGTATTTATACTTCAATTTAATATGTTTTTACACTTCAAGGCTTTCGGCTGCGGCATGAGCGGTGGACCAGGCTATCTGGAGATTATAACCGCCCGTAAATGCGTCAACGTCCAGCACTTCACCGATAAAGTAAAGTCCCTTTACCAGCTTTGATTCCATTGTCCCGGGGTCTATCTGCTTTACATCGATTCCGCCTTTTGTAACAACAGCTTCATTATACCCCCCGATAGTTGTTACAGTCAACGGAAACGCTTTTATCAGTTCACCGAGTCTTTTCCGTTCGGCCTTACTGACGGAATTTACTTTTTTCTCCGGATCGATTCCAGAGAGTTCCACGATTACGGGGATCATGCTTGAAGGCAGCAGCTTATCCAGGCTGTTTGCAAATTTCCTGTTGCTTGATTCACCGAAATCCTTCAATATTCGCGCATCAAGTGTTTCGATGTCGAGTGCCGGTTTCAGATCGATGGAAAGCTTTGCGCCTTTTTCCGATATCTTTGAGGCATAAAGAGCGGAAAGCGTCAGTATCAGCGGGCCGCTTACGCCGTTATGCGTAAACAGCATTTCCCCCATTTCCTTATAAACACATTTACTGTCAATAAATGCCGAAAGCATGATATTTTTCAAGGATAAGCCTTCCATCCTTGCCGGAAGATCCCCGGAGCATTTTAATCCGGTAAGAGAAGGATAGGTATCGGTGATCTTATGGCCGGCATCCCTGCCAAACCTGTAACCGTCTCCGGTAGAACCGGTTGAAGGATAGCTCAAACCGCCGGTTGCTACAAAACAGGCATCGGCCTTCAAAACTGTATTATCTTTATCATCGAGAATAACGGAACAGAAACGGTTATCAGTGATATTCAGCTTTTTTACACCCGTATTGAGCATTATCTTCACGTTATTCTGTTTTAATCCGCGTTCAAGCGCCCTGATAACGTCGCTCGATTTGTCGCTTACGGGAAATACCCTGTTGCCGCGCTCGACTTTCAGCTTAAGGCCGAGTTCCTCAAAAAACGCCATTACAGAAGCCTGATCGAATCCGTAAACACTGCTGTATAAGAATTTCGGATTGGTTACGACATTCTTAAAGAAATCAGAGGTATCACAGGAATTCGTCAGATTACATCTGCCCTTTCCCGTAATATAAAGCTTCTTCCCCAATTTCTCATTTTTTTCAACGAGAGTAACATTGACACCGCGGCGCGCCGCACACAACGCTCCCATCATTCCTGCTGCTCCGCCGCCGATCACTATCAATTCCTTCAAAGTATTCTCCTTTATACCCTGTAAAGAGAAAGAAGTCCCGAAATTATCGGAACTTCTCAATTATTCGGTATTTATTTATCCTTTTAACTTTATAATTTAACTGTATCTCTATGATTATTATTAATGATAATCACAATGTCATTTTCCCATATATACTGCTTTTAACGAAAATTTGTTGTTGGCTGTCTCATATGCCTTACCGTTAATGCTGAATCCTACTCCGTCAACCTCATCTATATTGTCGAGAATGCTCTGTGCTGCCGCGTCAAGAACAGCATTTTCGACCTTTTTTCCCATAGAGGCGATATCATAGATAGAATCATCGAAATCGATCACACATACATCGTTTTCAACCTCAACACCGGTAATATTCAGGGCTATCGATTCATCCTCAAGGGAATCGAGGAAATATCCGAGGATCAGCTTCGGCGTAACAGCCGTTGT
>JAGCZE010000343.1 GCA_017960415.1 Lachnospiraceae bacterium | reverse complement strand
TGATCGAGAAGAATAATATCATATTTGGTCTGTTCGGCCATATCCAGCATTTCCTGACCGCTGGCAGCCGTATCGATCTGCATCTCGGAGTGTTTGAGCAGATTCTGTACTACGATCAGATTGACTACAGTATCGTCAACAACCAGAATGCGTGCTTCGGGTGCATGGAATTCCTCTTTGTGTTTTTCCTTATCCTTGAGGGTTCCTTCGTATCTTTCCTGCCAGTTGCCTATGGGATCGGCCTCAACTATTCTCTGAGGGATCGATACCGTAAATACGGAGCCTTCCCCGTAGACGCTCCTTACATCAATGGTTCCCTGCATCAGATCCAGCAGTCCCCTGGTAATGGCCAGTCCCAGACCGGTTCCTTCCACAGTTTTGTTCCTGTACATATCCAGACGGTCAAACCTGTTGAAAAGCTTGATCAGATCATTATGCCTTATACCGATACCCGTATCGGATATCTCGATAATGAGGTCTGTGGAACCATCATTGCGCTTCTCGCTGATATCGAGGCGTATTTTGCCCTTTTCGGTATATTTTACGGCATTATTCAGCAGATTGACTATAATACGCCTGATACGCACTTCATCACCGTACAGATTATCGGGAATATTGCTGTTTACCTGGACTTCGAGTTCCAGATTCTTGGCCTTCGCCCTGAAGGATGTCATATTAACCACATCATTCAGAACGGAGCTCAGACGGTAAGGTGCCTCAACCAGCTCCATCTTGCCTGCCTCGATCTTCGACAGATCGAGAATATCATTAATGATAGCCAGAAGATTCTTGCCTGCGCCTTCTACATCACGGGCATACTTGATGATCGCAGGATCCTCGCATTCACGAAGGATCATCTCATTCATACCCAGCACGGCGTTGATGGGCGTACGGATCTCATGGGACATGTTGGCAAGGAATTCCGACTTCGCAATATTGGCCGCGTCGGCCTTTTCCTTGGCTTCCTTGAGCTCTTCCATGGTCGTGTTCAGTTTCTTGTAATCGGCAGTTTCAGCTCCGAAATAGAACAGATACAGACCCATGACCGCGCCCGGATAGTTGCAGGTGATCTCAATAAAGCTCAGACGTTCGAGAACGATCCCGGCGATCGTAACGGCAAAACCCGCAATAAGAGTAATATATGCACGTCTGTCCAGGGTTTTCTTAAATCTGATAAAATAAACAAGAGCATACAGGATAAAATAAATTTCGATCAGATATCCCGCGATGAAGTGATACGCTCCCGGCAGCGTGATGCTTTCCTCGGTCTCGTTGACTCCGGGAAGCATAATAAAGAAACATACGAGCACAGAAGCCGCTCCGCATCCCGCAAGGCTCCTGTTGATCTTCTCTATCAATCCGCCGTTTCGATCCCTGTCGCCGAAGAAACTTTCGACATATCTTGCAAAATAATATGTAAGTAAGATGTTGGCACCTATAGAACACAGATGCATCAATAAACCGACATACCGAGGAACGGCCGGATTTATGACCCGGCGTGTATAAACAGCCGCACAGGTTAAAATGCTTCCGAGAAGAACCACAGTTGCAAGCCGCCGAAAGCCGCCACCCTTCTTGTCATCGGCACTTCCGAGAAGTTTCAGCATGATGCAGAGCAGTATGTTAAATATCATCGAAGTTAAGGTTACCGAAAGAAAAACGGTCGCCTCGGAATAAGTCAGATATTTCATAAGCCTTCCTCACGTAATCAAAACTACGGCAAACGGCCGGAATATTTTGTCCTTTACCGTAAGTCAACACTATGCCCTCAATATTCCTATATTTCTATAATATTACAATTATATGCCTTTTTGCTTCCAAAAGCAAGACTATCCGCATTTATGACGACATCCCCTTGACAAAACAGATTTTATGAATTATTGTATTGATTACATACTTTAGGACATTACATTGACAAAGTGAATTGATTGCTTGGAAAGGACCGCTATGATAAAAAATACACTTTTGTTAAATCCTCATACAAATCTGCTTGAGCAGGATCCCTACTCATATCAGCTCCAGGATGTTAAGGATCCTGAGCTTTTCCGTGAGATATATCCTTATACCGAGGTTCCGAAGGTAGCCTTTAACTATCGTAAGGTTCCCTCCAATATGCCCGAGGATATCTTTATAACAGATACTACGTTCCGCGACGGTCAGCAGTCCAGAACCCCTTATACGACCGAGCAGATGGTCGAGATCTACAAGAAGCTCCATCGTCTGGGCGGACCGAAAGGCATGATCCGCCAGACAGAATTCTTCGGGTATACCAAGAAGGACAGGGACGCACTGGAAAAATGTATGGAACTCGGATATGATTTTCCCGAGATCACCACATGGATCAGGGCTTCCAAGAAGGATTTCGAGCTGGTCAAAGATCTGGGCGTCAAGGAAACCGGTGTACTGATGAGCGCCTCCGATTATCACATCTTCAACAAGATGGGCCTGACACGTGCCCAGGCACTCGATAAATATATGGGTATCGCCAAGGATTGTATCGAGGCCGGCCTGCGTCCCCGCTGCCACTTGGAGGATATCACGAGAGACGATTTCTACGGTTTTGTCATCCCGTTTACGACCGCACTTGCACGTCTTTCCGAGGAGAGCGGTGTTCCGATCAAGCTCAGGATCTGCGATACCATGGGTTACGGTATCCCTTATGTCGGTGTTTCGCTGCCCCGCTCGATCGCCGGTATGGTCTACGGTTTCAGGCATTACGCGGGATTCCCGAGCGAGATGCTCGAGTGGCACGGCCACAACGATTTCTATAAGGGTGTCGTTAATGCGGCTACTGCCTGGATGTACGGCTGCGGCGCCGTTAACTGCTCATTGCTCGGCATCGGTGAGAGAACAGGTAATGTTCCCACCGAAGCCATGGTAATGGAATATGCTTCGCTGCGCGGACATTTCAACGGCATGGATCCGAAGGTCATCACAGAGCTCGCCGATTATATCGTAAATGAGACCGGTTACGATCTTCCTCCGATGACTCCCTTCGTCGGCCGCAATTTCAATCTGACACGTGCGGGCATTCACGCCGACGGTCTGTTGAAGGACGAAGAGATATACAACATTTTCGATACCGAGAAGATCCTCGGCCGCCCCGCTGCGGTTTCGGTCAACAATTCTTCGGGTATCGCAGGCATCGCATGCTGGATCAACCGCCGCTACAACTTAAGCTTCGACAAGGCCATCAGCAAGAAGCATCCCGTATGCGAGAAGATCAAGGCCTGGGTCGATAATGAATATGATAACGGCCGTGTTACTCTTATCTCGGATGCCGAGATGCAGGCACAGGTCGATCTGTACAAAGACGAACTGATCGCGTCCGGCATAGAGATCAGGTAAAAATCATATCCGACATGGAGATCAGAAAAAATATCACACCTTGCAATAATATCAGGTGACGGTCACCTTCTCCTTCGGGAGCAGTCTGACCAGCGCCATTTCAAGTTCCTTGCTATCTATGGGCTTCGTCAGGTAATCGGCGAAGCCCAGATTTTTATATTCCGCATCTGCACCGCTCAGGGCATTGGCTGTAAGCATGATGACCGGAGTGGTCGTATTCATTCCGAATACCGTATCCCCGCAAAGTTCCCTGTAAGTCTCGATACCGTCTTTTTTCGGCATTCTGTGGTCAAGCAGGATCAGATCGTATTTATTCTCGCGGCACATTGCGATCGCTTCATCTCCGCTGTTGGCGCTGTCTATTCGGATCTGTGTCTCACGCAGGAGTTCACGGATAACTATGATATTAACCTCCACATCATCAACTATCAGCATCCTGGCCTGGGGCGCACGGAAGCTTTCCCTGTATATCTGCGGGCTGTTCTCCACGTCTTTGTTGAACGGTCCTGCCGGAGACGGATCGGCGATCTTCTGTGTGATCGAAACAATAAACGAACTGCCATTTCCGAGCTCGCTTTCAACACGGATCGATCCACCCATCAGTTCAACAAGTTCCTTTGTGATCGCAAGCCCGAGGCCCGTACCCTGAATAGTCGCGTTTTCCTTCTCATTGACGCGCTCAAAAGCGTCAAACAGATATTGTATATCATTTGTTTCAATTCCTATACCGGTATCCGTCACATTAAATATGATCGTGACTTCATCATTTACAGGAACCGTTGCGTCCACATTGACTGTGATCCCGCCTTTTCTCGTGTATTTGATCGCATTGGAGATTATGTTGCTCAGAATCTGGGTCAGATGCTTCTCATCCCCGATAAGCTTCAGCGGAATATCCCTGTCACAGTTTATATCCAGATACAGGCCCTTTTCCTCAGCCATATTATCGAAGCGGTTGCACATATCCCTCAATAATGCATGGGGCTCATATTCTACCGGTGTTACATCCATTTTGTGAGCTTCTATCCTTGAAAAATCGAGTATATCGTTGATCAGGTTAAGAAGGACGGTACCTGAAGTATGGATATTTTCGGCATAGTTGACCAGTTCGGGCACCTTGGCTTCCCTCAGTATCATTTCGTTCATACCGAGAACGGCATTGAGAGGCGTGCGGATCTCGTGAGACATGTTTGCAAGGAAAAGGCTCTTGGCGCGATTGGCATCATCTGCCTTGTTACGCGCATCTCTCAACTGTTTCAGATAAGAAACCTCTTCGGTAACATCCTCGATCAGCATGTATGAGCCGATCTGACGGTCTTTCCTGTCTTTCAGGGCATTGTATCGGATCTGATAATGTTCTTCTTTAGTTTTCCCGTCTTCGTTCACAGATGTTTGGATATAAGTGGCCTTGCCAAATTCTTTACCGTCTTCCTCAAGGGATTTCAACACCGTTGCCATCGGCTCCGCTTCAAAGGTTGCGGTTTCTTCGGTAAGCGAGAAATGATTTTTCGAAAATGTGTTGGCGAAAATGCACTCAGCATTCGCATCAAACAGGATCAGGCCTTCCTTCATGTCATTAACCGCCATGCCGATGGACCCGTTCATGAGCTTTCTCGGAACATACCGCGTGATCAGTATATAAATCAGGGTTCCCGCAACCGCATAAAATACTATTGAAGCATCAAGAACCAGCGAAAAAGCCATACAAACGAGATTAAGTCCTATAACGAACACCAGGACCAGGAATATCATTATATATTTCAATCTGTACATGTCATAGCTCTTGACAACTCTGTAGAGGATCATTAAGAACGTGATAACGACAGCGATGTAATCTATCGCAAGATGTATGTAATAGACAGGCCGGGAATTGGTCTGAAAAAAGACCGTATTTGATATGTTTTTCTCATAGATATCGAAGACAAAGCCGGTTGCATGGTTTGAAAGCATAATAAGCGAATCGACCGAAACTATGATGATCGTGGGAAGCTTCAAAATCCCGACTGCTTTCTCATGATCGGTATATGCGAGGCAGAATCCGGTCAGATAAAGGAGTATCCAGTCGATAGAGGCAAAATACAGGCTGTATGCCAGATCAGCCATAGTTGCATTGACCGATAAAGCGATCATAATATTGGCCAGAATGGCAATGACCGCAAAAGACAGGGCAAAGCGCAGTAAACGCCCGTATTCCTGTTTTACTTTTCTAAGTGCATGTATCGTAAAATTAATGCTGAGGATCGAAATGATATCTATAACAACATATATGATCTTTGTGTACATCGTCGGTTATCCTTGTCTGAATGGGGGCTGGGTCATGCCTTTAGGTTACGATTCAGAGATATTATAGCAAAAAATTTTTGATTTTACAATTATTTAGAAACCGCTGCCATTCAGAAACCGTTTTGGGGGATTTGGTCTTACGCAAGGGTATTTGGGGATTGAAAGTGCGACGGCCCCTATCTTAATATCGCAGCCTCTTGCACAAAAAGAAAAGGCTCGTGACGGGTAGTCCCTGTCCGGATTGCATTTGTCGGATAGACCCGCGGTTTTAGCCGAGTCAAAATCACCGCTTAGAAGCAGTTACACTCGAAGGCACTCCTGAGAGTGTTACTGCTTCTTAGCGGAAGTTTGACGAGGCGTTGCGGTTGCAATCCGGACAGGGAGCTGCCCGGACAGAGCCTTATGTAATGTAAATGGCTGCGATATTAAGATAGGGGCCGCCGCACTTTCCCAGTGTGTCTAGAAAACCTTTGCAACTGCTTTCAAATATCAAATCCAAAATACCTTACTGCATTGTTATAAGAGATGTCCTGCACCAAGCGGCCGAGGACTTCCTCATCCCAAGGATACTCGCCTTTTTCAACGAAACCGGCTATCAGGTTGCACATGATGCGCCTGAAGTACTCATGTCTCGGGTAGGAAAGGAAGGAACGTGAATCGGTGAGCATTCCAATGAAATTGCCCAGTACGCCCTCATTGGCAAGGGACTTCATCTGGGCTTCCATGCCGTCGCGGTGATCGTTGAACCACCATGCCGAACCGTGCTGGAGCTTGCCGATGGCATCGGAATTCTGGAAGCAGCCCATGATGGTTTCAATGACTGCGTTGTCATTCGGATCGAGGCTGTAAATGATAGTCTTGGGAAGCTTGTTCTCAGTTGCAAGCGAATCAAGGAAATCAGCCAGCTGGGGACCGGGAGCGCCGTTTAAGATGCAGTCGTAGCCGGTATCGGGTCCGAGCTGTTTGAACATATATCCGTTATTGTTACGCTTGCAACCGTAATGAAGCTGCATTACCCAATTGCGCTGAGCATATTCCATGCCGAAGAACTGCAGCATATGGGTCTTGTACTGTGCGATCTCTTTTGCGGTAACCTCTCCGCCTGCATAAGCCTTCTTGAAGATCTCCGAAGCTTCCGCCTCAGTGCAGGGCTCATAAGGGGCATACTCAATGCCGTGATCGGCCACATTGCAGCCATGAGCTGCGAAGAAATCCATACGGGCTTTCAGGGCACGCTTCACGCACTTGATGCATACGATCTCGGTGTCCGCTGCCTTGGCAAGTTTATTAACATAGTCCGCGAAATCAGACTTTTCGATATTTACGATCTTGTCGGGTCTCCATGCGGGAAGAACCTTGATATTGAAGCTTTCGTCGGCCTTGATCTTCTCATGATACTCAAGGCTGTCAACCGGATCGTCAGTTGTGCAGACAAGCTTCACATTTGACATTTCCATGATACCGCGTGCGGAGAATTCAGGCAGTGCAAGCTTCTGATTGCACAGATTCCAGACTTCTTCGGCGGTCTTGCTGTTAAGAGCTCCGGCATAGCCGAAGTATCTGCGCAGCTCGAGATGGCTCCACTGGTGAACGGGGTTGCCGATACACTTTTCAAGGGTCTCCGCAAATTTAAAAAATTTCTCCTTTGCGGGTGCGTCGCCGGTAATAAATCTCTCATCCACACCGTTCGCGCGCATCAGCCTCCACTTGTAATGATCGCCCCCGAGCCATACCTCGGTAATATTGTTAAATCTTCTGTCTTCCC
>JAGCZE010000342.1 GCA_017960415.1 Lachnospiraceae bacterium | reverse complement strand
GGGCATTGCTACCTTGAAAACACCGAAAGGTGATTTCACAGTAATGGAAGGTGATGTGATCGTGATACCTGCTAACGAGAACGGGGCACACATGCTTACAAACACATCAAATACACCGGTTATATATCTTGATGTCGACACCCAAACGCCTTCTGATGTTATTTTGTATCCTGATTCCGGAAATGTGCGTTTTATGGCGGGTGGTATGCAAAAATCCTTTAAACTTGATTCTGAAGTAAATTATCTGGATGGTGAATAATATGGCTGAATGGGTATCACGTCTGAGGACAGATATCCGTTAAGAAAGCTGTATCATAAATCACCTTCGAAAGGGGAACGTAAATGCAGCATTTTTTGTTTGTTCACTTTAAAGAAAGAAGAACGCCTGACGGTGAGCAGATTTATTTTGCGGTAAGCAAAGACGGATTTACATGGGAACAGATCAATAACGGGCAGCCTGTGCTATGGGCGGTCCTTAATGAGAAAGGTGTGCGCGACGCGACTGTTGTCCGCACGGACGACGGAAAGTTCTATATAATCGCCACTGACTTAAGCCTAGCCTACAATATGCGTACAGTCTATAACAATGACTGGCACAGGGTTCAACTTATTATACACGTACAAAGGATTTTGAACATTTCACGGATGCAAAGATCCTGTATCAAAAAGAGGAAAGCGGTGTTATTGATTCCTGTATGGTACAGGAGGGTGAGTGCTTTTATCTCTTTGTAAAAAGTATTCAGAATCCGTGCGGAGTAATTCTGCTCAAGTCCGACTGCATTACGGGACCGTTTGAGCGGATGTATGAATTTGACAAGGAGATGGATATTCTTGAGGGAGGTCCGGGGAAATACGAAGCGCCCACAGCTGTTCGTCTGCCTGACGGCTCATATAACCTGATGCTGGATTATTTCGGTGTGGCGGGTAAAGGCCAGGGCTATGTGCCGTTCCACAGCGATGACATTTCGACAGGCGTTTTTAAGCGATGTGACGCAGAATTCTCGTATCCGTACGGGTTTAAGCACGGAACCATGCTCGCGATCTCGGAAGCCGAATATGACGCGATCAAAGCGTTTGACTACGATGCGGAGTCGTATAAAAGATAGGCCACAAATAAAGCTGATCAAAACATATTAGGATCACAATGAAGCCGTGTAAACCTAGGGGACGGGGTTAATGGTTCAATTTTTCCGGGTTACAAAATAAACCTGTAACCCCGTCCCCATGGTTCAGAAAGGGATGGTATGACTTGTTTGAATGTGGTTGAAAAAGCAGTATTTAACTGGAATCTGGATAATCCCGAGATCGGTCCCCAATTCAACGAAGGATCGGGCAGGCTGATATTCAGGATAAATACACGATCCGGAAATTATCTTTTGAAGGGTTCTCCCGACAAAATGCCTGAAGCTACAATAAAGAGCAATGTTCAGGCACATCTGTTTTTAGGAAATGAACATGGCATGGCGCCGGTGATCTACCCTGCCAAAACAGGAGAATACTATATAAAAGACCTGAATTACTGGTTCTACCTGATGCAGTTCATTGAAGGACGAAAAATGGAGGAAACCCCGGAAGATGAATTCTTGATCGGGCAGGCCGCAAGGAAGCTTCACAGCCTTCAAGGATATTCCGGAAAATCCCCGATGTCGCAGAGTAAATCCCGTTTCTACACCTGGTTTAGGGAGCATGAGTTTGTGAAGGATTTCGATGCGATCCTTGATACGCTTCCTGATTTTGAAAAGCTGGACCAATGCTTTGTCCACACGGACATCGGACCGCATAATACAATGCTTGGGAAAGACGGAAATGTTGTCTTCATTGACCTGGATGATGCGGGGCTCGGCAGCAGGTACCTGGACCTTGGCTGGCCGTTCTTTATGCAGTTTGTTGATTTTAACCATGATACCGAAGAAATGCATTACAGGTTTGATCTGGCTTGCAGCTTTCTTAAAGGGTATTACGGTACAGACAAAATATCCGAAGAAGAGTATGAGCTTATATTCAAAGGTGCGGAACAGATGCATATTTCTTATATGCAGGATTACGGACCTTATGCGGTAGATTCGCTTTGGAAGATACTGTTGTTTGGGATCGCGCAGAAAGAAACTCTTTGGCAAATGTTTATAAAGTATGGGGGCAAAAATGAAGCTGAAAACCGGTGATTATGAGTACGTTTTTGATAATGGCGGGGTAGTAATAGAAAAGAACGGAAGAGCGCTCTATTACAACAGGCGTCCGATGTATCTGTTTGTAAAAACAACAATGGCTGTGACCGAGTTTTACGACAAGCCGTATGATGAAGTGCAGGAAAAAGGCAACGACAAGATTTTTGCCGGAGGTATTTTTGAAACGCCAAACGGTTCAAAGCTGAGCTTTGAGGATGTATATGACGTCAAAAGCCACGGAATGACGGTTTCACGTACAGTGACCGTTCTTTCAAAAGGAACCGAGGATCTTGGCTTTGCTTCAAAGATATCATTTGTTCTGCCGGATGCCGAAACCATCCGTGATTATGACTGCTTTGCTCCGGCAACATGGTATATGGATAATAAATTTGCACGTCCCTACGTAATAGGCTTTGATCCCGATTGTGAGTATTTCTGGAGAAAGGAGACAGCACTTACGCTGCCTCTTTTTGCCGCGCAATGCAAGAAAAACGGCGAAACCATCATGTTCTCACGTGAAAGATCAGATGTAACGCTTCCCAGACGCAGGATGCATCATTTTACACAGGCGATCGACCGGGAGTATACGGTTGGTTCGTTAGGTCTTTCAAAGCCCGAGAATAAGACTGTCAATTACCTGTATTACGGTTTTCCCGTCAGAAAAGAGACCGGGGCAGTAAGAGACGGTATTACCATTGACTATGTTTATCCGGGGTCTGACGGGCAGATAGGTGACCGGCAGCAGGTATATAACGTCGATTATATGATGAAAACCAAGACATTTAACCGCGTGCTTCATCCGATGGAAAAAGGTTTTTCGGATCATTATGAGGTTAGGATCGATCTTGGGCAGTTTGACGGCTTTTATCCGATGATGCGTAGCGCCTGGCGTTCGGTATATGACAGGCTGCGTGACAAGCTCTTTGAAGTAGACCAGGAGCTTCAGTACAAAAATAATATCAATGCTATGAAGGCCCTTGCGCGGGATTACGGTGATGGGGCATGGGGAGTGCCGTTTTCTGCATTTTTACCGGATATGGATGTTGACAGTATTTCAATGCAGTTCGGATTTGTGGGGCAGCAGCCCGGTATCGGATACCAGCTTATGGAATACGGCCTGCGCGAAAATGATAACGAAGCCTTCGAAAAAGGCCAAAACATGATACTCTTCTGGGTTAAGAACGGTGCAAATGAATACGGTGCTCCGAAAGGCTGCTACAGTCCCATAAACAAAGCCTTCGAGCCTTATCCGGTCTGGCTGCGCATGTCGGCCGACGGTCTTGAAAATATCCTTGACGCGTATGTTCTGACGAGGAAAAAGACCGAAGAACATCCGGACTGGCTTGAATTCTGTGAAAATGCCGCAAGATTCTTTATTAAAATACAAAACGAAGACGGGTCCTTCTATCGTGCTTACGAGCCGGAGGGCACGATGCGCATGGATTCGAAGGCGAACACCATCAGTATCGTGCGTTTCTTCGTACAATTGTATCTTGTTACGGGCAAAGAAGAATATAAAGTTTCGGCACTGAATGCGGGCATGTGGTCATATGAAAACGTCTATAAGAATATGGAATATCGTGGGTCGACCTGTGACAATGCCGATGTGACCGACAATGAATCGGGAATATACGCGATGTTTGGTTTTCTTGCACTGTATGATCTGACCGGAGAAGAAAAGTGGCTTGAGGCACTTTTGGGCGCAGCCGATTATACCGAAACATGGACATATTCCTGGTCTTTCCCGGTATACTGCGACAAACCCGAAAGTCCTCTTTCAAAGCGTTCTATCAGCGGCCAGAGTCCCGTAACCATCGGTACCGGCGGCGGTGACATGTATATGGCTGCATGTGCGTTTATCTATTACCGTATATATATCATTACCGGAGACGAACATTACAGGGATTACGCGGAATTCATACATAATAACTCAAAACAGGCAAATGATATCTACGGAGATTTCGGTTATGCCGTAAAAGGTCTTTCGTGGGAGGGCGGCGGATTCGCCGATCAGGTATTGAACACGCTTCATCACTGGCTGCCGTGGGTTACCTATGTGGAACTTGATCCGGCTTCAAGGCTTTTTAATGCATTCGGAGCCTATGATATAGCGGGATGTGAGAAGCTGTCTTTGGAAGAAAAAAGAAATAAAAACAGGATATATAAAGATTATATATCCTGAATAAATGAAAGTTAGTCTTATTAACTGCCGCTCGTCAGGCACCGTGCTCTTTCATGTGGGCTTTTATCGCATCAAAAGTAGTATCGCTGATGTAATGCTCCATACGGCAGGCGTCTTCGGCGGCAGTTTCATCATCTACACCGAGATTCTTCAGTATCTGGGTGAGCACAGTATGACGCTCGTAAATACGCTTCGCAAGTATGTCTCCGGCTTCGGTAAGCTTGAGGTAACCATCCTTGTCTTTCCTCAAAAGACCTTCTTCTTTGAGCAATCCCAGCGCACGACTGACAGAGGGCTTCGAAAATCCCATATATTCACCCACATCTATAGCGCGAACGGTATTTGATTTCTGCGAAAGAACATAAATAGTTTCAAGATACATCTCACCGGATTCCTGCAGTGCCATAACGATCGTTCTCCTTTGTTTTTCTGCATATCTTTAGCAATAGCTTACCATATAAAAATATACCCTTCAATAGCAAATCAGGAAACAAATCTAAAATTTTATTAAAAAAATAGTTGACATGTTAGCATAGACTAATTATAATGTGTGATGGTTAGAAGATGCTAACTATTATTTTTAACGCACGGTTAGCACTTGCTAATACAAAAGGTTGGGAGGAAATTATGATGCCTCTGAATTATGCGGAAACAGGACAGCCTCAGATAATCAAAAAAATCGGCGGAAGTCCGGAAGTTAAGAAGCACCTGGAAGACCTCGGTTTTAACGTTGGCGGGGAAGTCAGTATTGTAAACACCCTGAACGGGAATATCATCGTAAAGGTCAAGGAAAGCCGGGTGGCAGTCAGCGACGAACTGGCAAGAAAGATCATGGTCTGAAAGAGGAGGAGTCAAAGTGAAGACATTAAGAGACGTGAAGATCGGGGAGACGGTAACGGTTGTAAAGCTTCATGGGGAAGGAGCGGTAAAACGCCGCATTATGGATATGGGTATCACAAAGAATACCTCTGTTTATGTTCGTAAGGTTGCTCCGCTGGGTGACCCGATAGAGGTAACGGTTAGGAACTACGAACTCTCACTTCGTAAAGCGGATGCTGAGATGATCGAAGTAAAATAAACCGGATAGCGAAATTATATGTGATGAACTGCCTGCTGTGATAAGCTTATGAAGAGCTCGATCGGTTAGCAGTATGTTACTGAAATACGGTTAGCGTAGAGTTACTTACCATTCGGAAATACATTTGAAACATACAGACCGGCAGAGCAGTAAAGCGTACGAAGAGAAATACAAAAATCAATATGATAAAACAGATAGATTAAAGGAAAGGATGGATTTGAAGATGGGTCTGAGAATCGCACTTGCAGGAAACCCGAACAGCGGAAAGACGACGCTGTTCAATGCATTGACCGGCTCAAACCAGTTTGTCGGAAACTGGCCCGGAGTAACGGTCGAGAAGAAGGAAGGAAAGCTGAAAAAACATGATGATGTAACGATCACCGATCTACCCGGTATTTATTCATTATCACCTTATACTCTTGAGGAGGTTGTTGCAAGAAATTACCTTTTGGGCGAAAGGCCCGATGCGATACTTAATATCGTAGACGGAACCAACCTGGAGCGTAACCTTTACCTGACAACACAGCTGACCGAAATTGGCATACCTGTTGTTGTAGCTATCAATATGATCGATATCGTCAGAAAGAACGGCGACAAGATCAATATTGACGAGCTTTCGAGGCAGCTCGGATGCAAGGTCGTCGAGATATCGGCACTGAAGGAAACAGGCATCCTGGAAGCGGCAGAGGCAGCAATAGATGCAGCAAAGAATACAAAGACCATTCCTCAGCATACATTCTCCGGACCTGTTGAACATGCGATCGCACATATCGAGGAAGCGATAGTACATGAAATGCCCGAAGAACAGCAGAGATGGTACGCGATCAAGATATTTGAAAGGGATGACAAGGTCCTTGAATCAATGAACATCCCGGCGGAAAAACTTGCTCATGTCGAAAAGGATATAGCAGCTGCCGAGAAGGAACTTGATGACGACGCAGAGAGTATCATTACAAATGAACGTTATATATACATTGCGGAAGTCATAAAGGCATGTTATAAGAAACGTAATGCCGGAGCGGCTTCCACTTCTGATAAGATCGACAGGATAGTCACGAACAGATGGCTCGGTCTTCCGATATTTGCGGTAGTAATGTTCCTTGTTTACTGGATAGCAATGGTGGGCGTCGGTGCTTCGGCTACCGACTGGGCAAATGACGGACTGTTTGGTGACGGATGGCATTTGCTCGGCATCGGAGGTAAAGCTGCCGATGAAGCTGCAGAGACTTATGCCGATGCAATGAATGCCGCAGGCGCGTATGTTGATTTCGATACTGAAGATGAAGAATTCGACGCCGATGATGTTCTTGCCCAAATGCGAGGTGTAACGGGTCCCGGGACGTCAACCGTAGAAGTCGAAGACGAAGAAACGCTTGCGATCGATGAGATGACGGTTTACTATTCGGATGTGCCGGAAGATGCCG
>JAGCZE010000341.1 GCA_017960415.1 Lachnospiraceae bacterium | reverse complement strand
TTCTGAGCTGCGGTGAGTGTAGCCTTTATCTCTGTGGGATGGTGAGCGTAGTCATCGATTATGGTTACGCCGTGGATTTCTCCTTTGTGCTCGAAACGTCTGCTTGTACCGCCAAACAACGAGAGAGCATTTGTTGCAACATCCGAATCTATATTAAGAATATTGCTCACAGCGATCGATGCAAGTGCGTTGTACACATTGTGAAGTCCGGGAACAGCAAGCTTTACATCAAGCACTTTTCCGCCGGGAATATGAGCTTTAAATGAAGGATTTCCGTGTTCATCATATTCTATATCGGAAGGATAGTAGTCAAAATCTTCTTTTGAACCGTATGTTATTATTTCACATCCAAGTCCGTCCGTGATCGCATTATAATTCTCGATATCGCCGTTTATGACAAGTGCTCCGTCATCGGGAAGGAGATGTGCGAATTTTGTAAAAGAGTTTCTTATATCATCAAGATCCTTGAAGAAATCAAGGTGATCCGCATCTATATTGGAAATAACACTGATCTTGGGAAAGAAGCTGAGGAAACTGTTAGTATATTCGCATGCCTCTGTAACAAAGTAATCAGATCTTCCTACGCGGATATTTCCACCTATGTCACTGAATACGCCGCCTATTGAAAGTGTGGGATCGGTATCTGCTTCAAGAAGTATCTTTGAAAGCATTGAAGTAGTTGTAGTTTTTCCGTGTGTTCCGCTTATAGCGATAGGAATCCTGTACTCCTTCATTATCTGACCGAGAAGCTCGGCTCTTGTTAAAATGGGAATATTTGCTGCTTTAGCAGCCATGAATTCCGGATTGTCGGGATGGATCGCTGCAGTATGTACAACAACGTCAATGGGGCTCGCATCTGTAATGTTCTGAGCACACTGACCGTACATAATGTTAACTCCAAGGTCGGAAAGAGCTTTAGTCATGGGAGATTCTTTGGAATCGGAACCGGAAACTTTGAAGCCTCTTTCTATTAATATGTGAGCAAGACCGCTCATAGAAATACCGCCAATCCCCATAAAATAAACATGCACCGGTTTGTTAAAATCAATAGTGTACATAAAAAACCCTCATTTCATAGAATACGTATTATAACGTAATCTATATTGTAACACGATTTTTTACAAAGTCAAAAACCGAAACCCGAAAGAGTGAAAATATATTCTATATTTAGAGTATTTATGTTTTTTAAATAATATGTTTATGATATACTCATATATATGAGGTAACATTTTTTTCTGTAATACAGGACAGTGAGTTTGGTGTATCAAAAACCGGCAGCTATAGCCGGATCCGCAACGAGGTGGAACATGATAAAAAAAGAGATGATCGCCATGCTGCTGGCGGGGGGCCAGGGAAGCAGATTAGGAGTGTTGACAGCAAAGATGGCAAAGCCGGCTGTCTCTTTTGGCGGAAAGTATCGAATAATCGATTTTCCGCTTAGTAACTGTATCAATTCTGGAGTGGACACTGTGGGTGTTCTTACGCAGTATCGTCCGCTCAGGCTTAATTCTCACATTGGAATAGGTATACCGTGGGATCTTGATCGAAATTTCGGAGGAGTCACGGTTCTTCCTCCTTATGAAAAAAGCTCCAACAGTGAATGGTATACCGGTACTGCCAATGCTATTTACCAAAACTTTGAGTATATGGAAAATTATAATCCGGATTATGTACTGATCCTTTCGGGAGATCATATATATAAGATGGATTATGAGACTATGCTTGACTTTCACAAATCAAGCGGAGCGGATGTAACCATTGCTGTTATGCCGGTTCCGATGGAGGAAGCAAGCAGGTTCGGAATAATGATCGCGGATGAAAATAAGAAGATCGTGGATTTCGAGGAAAAACCGGAGCATCCGAGAAGCAACCTTGCTTCAATGGGTATCTACATTTTTTCCTGGGAAGCTTTAAAAGATTCTCTTATTAATAATAAGGATCAGTCGGGACTTGATTTTGGTAAGCATATTATTCCTTATTGTAAAGAACAGGGATTGTCGCTATACGCATATGAATTTGACGGCTATTGGAAAGATGTGGGAACTCTTACATCTTACTGGCAGGCAAACATGGAGCTTATAGACATCGTTCCCGAGTTTAATCTATATGAGGAATACTGGAAGATATATACTTCCAGTGGTGTTCAACCGCCTCAGTATCTGGGCCCGGAGAGTGCCGTGGAGAGAAGTATCATCGGCGAAGGCTGTGAGATCTACGGCAAGGTTTACAGCTCGGTTATCAGCCCGGGAGTTAAGATCGGAAAAGGTACTGTGATCAGCAATTCAATAATAATGAATGAGACCGTTATCGGTGAGGGTTGCAATATAGAAAAAGGAATCATCGCCGAGAAGGTTACCATAGGAAACAACGTAAGAATCGGAGCTTTTGAGGAAAAAGAAAACGATTCAAAGCCCAATATTTATTGTGAAGGTCTCTGCACTATCGGAGAGAAGTCGGTTATTCCCGACAAAGTGACGATTGGAAAGAATACGGTTCTCTCAGGTGTGACTGTTGAAAAGGATTACAAAGACGGTAAACTTGACAGCGGAAAGACTCTAGATAAGGCAGGTGATTGATATGAGGGCGATTGGCATAATTTTAGCGGGCGGCAGCAGTAGCAGGATGCAGGAATTATCCCAAAAGAGAGCGGTTTGTGCGATGCCTGTGGCAGGTTTTTACAGAAGTATAGATTTTGCCCTGAGCAACATGACAAACTCTCATATCCAGACAGTTGCCGTATTTACTCAGTACAATGCAGGAAGTCTCAATGCACACTTGAGTTCATCAAAATGGTGGGACTTTGGCAGAAAACAGGGTGGATTGTATGTGTTCACTCCGGCGGTGAAAGCATCCGGAAACTTATGGTACAGGGGAACGGCAGACGCAATTGCGCAGAATCTTGATTTCTTGCGAGCCTGCCATGAACCGTATGTGATCATTACTTCCGGTGACTGCGTATATAAGATGGATTATGGAAAGCTTCTTGAATATCACATTCAGAAGCAGGCCGATATAACGGTTGTATGCAAAGACATGCCGGCAAATACGGATACCGAGAGATTCGGAACCGTAAGAATGAATGAAGAGAGCCGGATAGAAGAATTTGAAGAAAAACCTGTGATATCGCGGTCGAATACAATATCTTGCGGAATATATGTAGTCAGACGAAGGCAACTGATCGAACTTATCGAAAAGGCTGATAAAGAAGGGCGCTATGATTTTGTGCGTGACATCCTTGTGAG
>JAGCZE010000340.1 GCA_017960415.1 Lachnospiraceae bacterium | reverse complement strand
ACTTCGCGTTCATCGGAATACTGGTTGCGATCATATTCGGCATAATGAAGAAATACATGCATACCAGCGAAGTTGAGGAGGTAAGAAAGCGTGAGCGCAAGCACAGAGACATTACAATTGAAAAAGCCCGCAGAACTACCTACTGATAACAAGTTCAAGCTTCGCATGCAGCTCTTTGCCAGAAGATATCTGACAGAGACGGGAATAAAGAAACTGCTGTTACGTATCGTAATGTACCTGCTGGTATGCGGACTCGCGTTCGTATTCCTGTATCCGTTCCTTTACATGATCGTTAAATCGCTCATGACAAACTCGGATCTGATCAGTTCTTCGGTAGCGTGGATCCCCACGGAGCTGAAGTTCGAGAACTACGCGCTTGCCCTTGACCTGATGAAGGGAAAGGTATTCGCGAAGAACTCGCTGATGGTCACTGTAATTGCCTGTGTCGGACATGTTTTTTCCTGCTCCTTCATCGGCTACGGATTCGCAAGATACAATTTCCCGGGAAAGAAGCTTCTGTTCATGTTCGTCATCCTGGCGTTCATCGTACCCACACAGACGCTGATCATCCCTTCGTATCTTACCTATTCGCGTTTCAACTGGTTAAATACCTACCTGCCGCTTACGGTTCCGACCTTCTTCGGATTCGGACTTCGCGGAGCGCTGTACGTGTTCCTGTTCAGGCAGTTCTTCCTTACGGTTCCGAGGAGCCTTGAGGAAGCGGCGAGGATCGACGGCTGCGGATTCTTCAGGACTTACTGGAAGATCGTATTTCCGCTGGCCCGCGCGACTATCGTTGTTGCGCTCGTTCTCGCGGTGGTATGGCACTGGAACGATTCGTATGAGCCCGGTATTTACATCACGAGCCCTGCGAAGCAGTTCCTTCCGCCCAGGATCAGACTGATCGTTGAGGCGGCAAACGCACTTCCCGACCAGCAGCAGGAGATGCTCCGCCAGCTCGGTCTTGAGGAAGGCGAAGATACACTTAACGACGCTGTTGTCATGGCAGGTGCCGCGATAATCAGCTCACCGGTTCTTCTGTTCTTTGCATTTGCCCAGAGGCAGTTCATGCAGGGTATCGAACGTTCCGGAATCACGGGTGAATAAGCCCGTACGTAACCCGTATTTTGCGGGGGGCGCTTTAGAGGAGGCGTTTTCCGTGAGATATAAAAAACTATTTTTAAAACAGGGAGGATTTACAATGAGAAAACTTCTCGCAGTACTTCTGGCAGCAGCAATGATCATCAGCCTTGTTGCATGTAACAAGGTAACAACAGATCCCAACGCAGGCCAGAACACAACCACGACTGCTCCCACAAAGGGTGCAGACAACAGCAGCTCAACAACGGCTCCTACCGATAAGCCCGCTGACGAGCCCACACCCGAACCCGAGCCTCCTATGGCTCTGACCATCTCTCTTCCCTCCGACAACGAGCACGTTGCAAACGGTGAGAACGACGCTGAGATGCAGTACTATCAGAAGCTGATCGATGAGCTTCAGGAGAAGACCAACACAACTCTTACATTTGAGTGGCTTGCAGCAGCAACTTACTACGATGAAGAGCACCTTGGACTTAAGATCTCCACTAAGGACGTTGCTGATATCTGTGTTGTAGGTAAGGACGCTACCTTCCTTGCAGCAGCAGAAGAGGGCCTCTTCTGGGATCTTGCTCCCTACATCGATGATTATCCGAACCTTGCAACCATTCCCGAGGCTACCCGTCAGAACGCTTCCTACAACGGCAAGATGTACGGTATCCCTCGTTCGAGAACACTTGCACGTAACGGTCTCGGCTACCTTCTTGACTGGCTCAACAACCTGAACCTCGCTGAGCCTACCGACTGGGAGTCATTCCATGACATGCTCTACGCTTTCACTTACAACGATCCCGACGGCAACGGTGTTGACGATACCGTAGGTCTTGGTCTTGACCAGTGGACCGGCGTTTGGAACATCATGATGGTTTGGTTCGGCGTTCCCAATGAGTGGGGTCTTACCGCTGATGACAAGCTCATCTACAAGGTTGAGACAGATGAGTACATCACCGCTCTTAAGGCTTTCCGTGACCTCTATGCAGAGGGCGTTATCAACAACGGCGCTAACGGCGTTCCGGATCTTATGGATGAGACACTTACACCCGGTAAGGCAAGAGATAACCTGTTAAGAGCAGGTCTTGCAGGCTGCGGCGTACAGGTTCTTGACGATCAGAGAAAGGTTGAGACCTACTTCGAGAGCGCTGATGTAGGACTTTCTACCGAGGATGATCCTATCTACACCCTCCAGGGTTATGTTGATACCGGTAAGGGCGCATTCTGTCTTCCTACCACAGGTATGAACAACCTGCTTGCAATCTCCACAAAGAACATCAAGACTGAGGATCAGTTAAGAAGAGCTCTTCAGTTCCTCAATGACCTCAACAACGGTGAGATCCTCAACCTCATTGAGTACGGTTGGGAAGGCCTTACCTACGAGATCGACGAAGACGGCTATGTATCTCTCTTGGATGCTGACAAGCTTGCTGAGACCGGCGTTCAGTCATCTCAGTGGAACTACGGTTTTAACCAGATGATCCCTTACTTCACAGCTCCCGAGAATGCACGTCCCGTTGACCGTAACCTCTACACCAGTGAGATCACCAAGCTTGAGCAGAAGCTCTATGCTGAGGATATCCAGTACTGCGTACCCAACTACGGCGCAAGCTTCACTTCGGATACTTACGTAACAGACGGTAAGACTCTTGACACCATTATCGCAGACGCTCAGCAGCAGTTCATCCTTGGCCAGATCGACGAGTCAGCTCTTCGTGAAGCTATTGCTACATGGAAGACCTCCGGCGGCGACAAGGTTACTGCAGAAATGAACGAGCTCTACAAGAAGAGCAAATAAAGATCACTGAAATTTTAACAGTTTAGTGACAATCATCCGGGCAGCATACGTAGTTATGTGTGCTGCCCGGGTTTAAAAGATGGGGACAGGTGTGATTCTGTATGAAAATCACGATCAAAAGCATTGACAAAAAATACGTGACTGTCGGGTGGGACAGTGTGAAGGATGCCGACGGATATGCCCTGTTCTGGGCAGATTCGGACAGTCCTTCGATGGTGTATCAGAAAATATACGAAGGAAAAGCCACAGATTATACTTTACTTAAATCGACTCATATTCCGCACTGGTTTTACGCGGAAGCATATAAAGACGGAAAAGTGCTCGAAAGAAGCGAAAAGCTTTCTTCCGGGATAACATATAAACTCAGCCCCAGGCTCGAAAAACTGAACAGGGGTCTTGTTGCGTTGGGTACCGGCGAGGGGATCTTTCTTGCCTGGAGGATGTTCAGGAGCGAAGTAAGGTCCGCTACTGAGACCGGAATGACCGGAACCGATTACGCGGTCTACAGGAACGGTCAGAAGATAGCTTTGGTTACCGATTCGACGAATTATCTCGATCCCGACGGAAAAGAGGGAGACAGCTACAGCGTTTCGCCGGTCGCTGACGGGATTGAAGGCAAAAGGTGTACAGAGGTTTCGGTAGTCAAAGGCGGCAAGAATTATATCGAGGTGCCGCTCCGCATTCCCGGCGGCGGTGTGACCAAGGCCGGCGAAGGATATTCCTATTCGGCGAATGATATGAGTGTCGGAGATATCGACGGTGACGGCGAACTTGAATTCTTTGTAAAATGGGATCCTTCGAATTCGCATGATGTGTCGCACCGCGGCTATACAGGCAACTGCTATATCGACTGCTACAAGATGTCGGGCAGGCTGCTGTGGCGTCTGGATATGGGACGCAATATCCGTGCAGGCGCGCATTATACGCAGTTCATGGTCTATGACTTTGACGGAGACGGGAAAGCGGAGATGTCTGTAAAGACCGCGCCCGGAACCAAAATGACCGTATTTGACGAAGAGGGCGGGATCATTTCGGAAAGGTTCATTACACTTCCCGACGCGGATATCAAGGCCGGCATCACACATGAGGACAATTATGTCTGCTCGGCGGCTGATTTCTATGAATATACGGTAAACCGCTTCATGAACTGGGGCGAACAGGAAGAAGTCAAGACCGGACAATGGCCCGCAACACTTGAAGAATGCTGGAAGATACCGCAGCGATATGAGTATCCCCTCTCAAGGAAGGATGCGAGTGCGCTTGCAGATTATTTCATGGATGAGTACGCTCCCGCGAAGGACGAGAAAAACAGACTCAGGGAGTTTGAGGGCTTCATTTACGAAGGTCCCGAGTATCTGACCATGTTCGCCGGAGACGGCAGGGAGCTGGAAACGATCGAGTTCCCGGTACTCAGAGAAGATGACGGCTTGCGCTGGGGCGATTACGCTTGGCGCAGGATCGAGCCCTGCAACAGAGTCGACCGTTTCCAGTCGGCAGTTGGATATCTGGACGGAGAGAATCCGT
>JAGCZE010000339.1 GCA_017960415.1 Lachnospiraceae bacterium | reverse complement strand
TTCCGGTTGCAAAGATGTCCGGACGCGGACTCGGTCATACCGGTGGAACAATTGATAAGCTTGAGAGTATTCCCGGCTTCAATACACAGATCTCCACAGAAAAATTCTTTGATGACGTTAACAGGATAAAATTTGCCGTAGCAGGCCAGACCGCGAACCTTGCTCCGGCCGATAAAAAGATCTATGCTTTGAGGGATGTTACCGCGACTGTAAGCAGTCTGCCTCTGATCTCGTCAAGTATCATGAGCAAGAAGCTTGCAAGCGGCGCCGAGGTTATAGTACTTGATGTAAAGACCGGTTCCGGTGCATTTATGAAGACATTAAAAGATTCCGTTGCGCTTGCCGCGGCAATGGTTGAGATCGGAAACGGAGCAGGACGCAAGACCTACGGTGTTATTACCGATATGAACCAGCCTCTGGGCCGTGCGGTAGGCAATACTCTCGAAGTGATCGAGGCGATCAATGCCCTGAAAGGCAATTCACCCGAAGATCTTATGGAAGATGCGCTTGTGCTCGGCCAATACATGGTATACGGTGCCGGTCATGCATCTACGCCCGAGGAAGCTCGGGAAATGCTTGAAAAGACTATCGAGAACGGCAGTGCCCTGAAGAAATTCGCAGAGATGGTAGAAGCCCAGGGCGGCGATCCTTCATACATTTACGATACCGATAAATTTGAAAAGGCCGCTTTTGTTGAGCCTGCATTAAGTCCTGTCGACGGCTTTGTAAGGAGCATCAAGACCGATGATGTAGGTATTGCGTCTCTGATACTGGGCGGCGGAAGAGAAACAAAGGATGATGTGATCGATCATGCGGTCGGTCTTATCATAGAGAAAAAGATCGGCGATCAGGTCAAGAAGGGTGAACCGCTGGCATATATCCATGCGAATGACCGGACGAAACTGGAAGCTGCGAAGGAAAGGCTGATCGGAGCTTACACGATCGGCGAAAAGCCCGAAAAACTGCCGATGCATGTATACGGCGTTGTTTATGACGGGAAAACCGTGCTCGAGGATAAAAGCCTGTACGAAGAAGCTTTTCCCGACGGAAAACATTGCTATTTCGGCAAATAATATAATTTAATAATATGGTATGATAATCTGTAAGGGAGTAAAGATCTTTAAATGAAAACTTTTACGGTAAATCCGCATGGAGGGGATTTCGCGTCCTTAAGTGATGCAGCTGCGGCGCTTAAGGACTCGGAGGATGCGACCGTACTGAAGATCATGCCGGGAGTATACAGGGAAAGTGTTGTGTTTAAGTGTTCCAACCTGACGATCGAGGGGGATCCGTCGGGAGCGGTCTATATCTGCGGCGCAAATTATGCGCGAATGAAAGACGAGGACGGAAAAGAATGGGGAACTTTCCGTACTGCAGTCATAAGGACCGACGGAGACAATATTACGCTCAGGAACATCACTATAGAAAATACTGCCGGAATCGGATTCAGAATAGGTCAGGCTGTAGCTTTGTACAGCGACGGAAACGGTTTTCTGTGTGACAACTGTAAACTCATAGGTCACCAGGATACATTGTTTACGGCGCCATTTCCACAGCTAAACAAACACGGAAAAAATGAAGGCTTCGGTCCGAAGGGCGATCTGCCGCGTACACCTACGAAGCAGGTATTCAGGAACTGTTATATCGAAGGAGACATTGATTTTATCTTTGGCGGGGCTACAGCGTTGTTTGAAAAATGCCACATTTTTTCACATGATGCTATCAGCGAATACAGGATGCAGGAGATGATTGCGAGCCGTAACAATGACTGGCACAGTATTTCTCCGAAGGCATGCAGGGGATATGTATGTGCTCCGTGTACCGTAGAAGGCCTGGATTACGGATATCTGTTCCTTAACTGTTATTTCTATTCAAATTGCCCGAAAGCCACGGTTTATCTGGGCAGACCCTGGAGACCCTACGGAAAGGCTTATTTCGTAGGATGCATACTGGGCGATCATATAAACCCTGTGCTGTTCAATGACTGGGACGACAGAAAGAACCGGAACACCAGTGTATTTGCGATCTCTGATTGTAAATGGACCAACGGATCACCGGTTACGGCTCTTGATGAAGAGTGCTTTGCACGGTTCCCTGATAAAGATGAAATAATTAAATATGTAGATGATTTTACTAATTATTGTTTTTCTTAAAATTTTCTAAAATTATAGTTGCATAATTAGGATTACTATGATATTATAAATTTGTTCCAAAAAACAGAAGATGAGATTTGAAGTTTTTAGTAAAAACTAACAATCGGTTTTCTGTTTTGGATCGGAGGTTTTGATGGCCGTAATTAAGCCCTTTATCTGTGTGAGACCCGAACCGAAGGTTGCTCACCGAGTTGCAGCTCTTCCATATGACGTTTATAACAGAGCGGAAGCCAGAAAAAAGTGTATGGAGGATGAGTTGACATTTCTTAGGATCGACAGACCTGAGTCACAGTTTGCCGAAGATTTCGACATGTACTCGACTCCTGTTTATGAGAAAGCCCGTGATATGCTGAACGATCAGATCGAGAAGGGTGTTTATATCACGGATCCGGCGAAATGTTTTTATATTTATGAGCTTATCATGAACGGCAGGCATCAAACCGGAATAGTCGCCTGTGCTTCCATAGACGATTATATGAACGGTGTGATCAAAAAACATGAAAACACACGTGAGGAGAAAGAACAGGACAGGATCAGACATGTTGATACCTGTGGAGCGCAGACCGGACCGATCTTTCTGGCGTACAGATCGAACAGCATCATAAGCGGCATTACCGACAGGATCAAAGACAGTGAAGAAGCATTGTATTCCTTCACTTCCGATGACGGTATCACGCATAATGTCTGGAAGATCTCGGATGGGAACGATATCAGGGAGATTGCCTCCCAGTTTGAAAAGACCGGAAGTATCTATATTGCTGACGGTCATCACAGGGCAGCATCGGCGGTGAAGGTAGGACTGAAACGCCGTCAGGAGCATCCGGGATATGACGGAACTGAAGAATTCAATTATTTTCTGTCGGTACTGTTTCCGGAAGATCAGCTTATGATCATGCCTTACAATCGTGTTGTGAAAGACCTTAACGGTCTTGGT
>JAGCZE010000338.1 GCA_017960415.1 Lachnospiraceae bacterium | reverse complement strand
TCATACCAGTCAGCTTTGGCCGACCAGATAAGCTTGTATTTATCTTCAGCACATTCTTGGGGATAAGAATTCAAGAGTTCCATATGAACTACCCACAACCGACCATGTCGGATGGGGTTTCTGTTATGCCGCTTTACGGCATGAACCTGCAGGAGCTTTTATTCCTGCAGAACAGGGCATGTCCACTATGCCCCTATCCCATCGGTTTACCTTTGGGAATACTTTTCTTAAGATATTTGCTGCTCCATTGATGTCAGCATTCGTGATCGTTCCGTCATAGTGTCTGTACAGACCTCTTTTGATCCTTTTTCCGGAAAAGCTGTATTTTGTCCTGTCGTCTTCCTTGTATTCAGGTATCGGGTCGAGCGCCAAAAAATCCGCCATGGACGTATAGCTTTCCTCTGTAGTCACAAAACAGATCCCGTAAGCAGCCAGTTTATATTTCAACATGCCTGCAAATATCGTCATCGGTATCTGCACAAAATTCTGGTTATTGACATGTCCTGTATCTATCTTCTGCTTCTGAAATACGTTGTGTCCCATTATCACTACGTTGACATGGTTGTCTTTGGCATATTCAGCTATCTGACGGCTCATCTTGTGAAACATATCTTTGATGCGCCGGTTCCGTCTGCCGGTAAGCTCATTCATCCGTTTTGTCCTGTATCTCCCGTTACACAGCATTGCGGCACTTGAAAGGCGTGCAAGCTCCTTATTATACAACCGGTTTAGCGACTTTATGATACCGCCCTTTATTATAAACGGCCTTTCCCCGAAGTTGTTTACAACGGCTGCTATATTTTCAGTGCCCGGATCTATTGCAATTACCCGGAGCCCCTCTGTCGGATCCATATCCCTTAGTTTTTTCAGGATCACATCATTATCTGCAGGGGATATGCCGACATCCTTCACTTCCAGCACGACATCTATGACAAACCGCTCTACCTCCGGTTTGATCCTTACTTCCTTAAGCCTGCTGTCACCCACGGACATACCGAGATTCAGTCTTGTCTTTATCCCCGGAAACTTAAGGTATTTATCATCCTTAATTGTACAGATCTGATTTGTAAGGACTGCCGTCTTAAGTCCGCTTTCTTTGCAATACCTTGGCAATCTCGGTCTGCCGGTAAAGACAGAAGGCTTTGTCTTATACGCCTTGATCGCTTCAAAGAAAGATTTATAGTCCCTGAGCAGCATCTTCAGTACCTGCTGGTTTGCCTGGGCTGGCAGAGCATAGTATGTGCTGTCCTTTGATGCTTTAAGAACATGGTCTATGGCATTATATGACAGCCACTTGTTATCACCAAGATACTTAGTCCCGGCAAGGATATCATTAACCATCCTGTAAACTTTCATCTGATTATCATACAGCGGTTTCATCCCGCAAAAAGAATCGACTGCTGTTGCGTACTGCCGGATCAGGAAATTGGCACGATTATACAGAGCTGCTGACTTTATGCACAGCTCCGAACAATACGGATACAGACGGCTGTTCTTTTTTATATGATACTGCCTTGTACGATACACGGTTGTATTTTATGCCTCCATGATTTATACTCATATTATAGCACAAAAACTGCCGCAATGCAAACACTTGTTCGCGTGAGGTAAAAATTATGGACGATTACAATAGAGGCTCACATTCAGTATACAGGCTCACATATCATATCATATTTGTCACCGGATACCGGAAGAAAGTGATCACGGATGAGATCGGTGATTTTATGAAGGATCTGGCTGATTACCTCTGTAACCGTATGAACTGCACTCTTATATCTGCCGAGACAGATGAGGACCATATGCATCTGCTTATATCAATGCCGCCGGATATCGCCCCGGTAAAGCTTATCAATATGCTCAAAACACAGCTTTCCAAGGAAGTGCGTGCCAAATATTCTGAGCATGTGAAAAAATATCTGTGGAAAGATTCCTTTTGGAGTGCGAGCTATTTTTGCGCGACTACGGGATCGGTTTCTATGGATACCGTGAAGTCATATATCGAAGGGCAGCGTACCGACGAACACAAGCGTAAATATGTAAGATCAGGAAAATACAAAAAGGTGATTCATCCCACAACCGACATACGTCGGAAGGGGTTTTCTCACTGAATTACTATAATAAAGATTCCCCCGGTCAATCTGACCGAGGGAATCAATGTATCATCCGTTATAGTGTTTTTTGTTTTCATTGCCTTATCCAGCGATAGCAATGGTGTGATTCTCAGGCAACTTCTGCTGCTCCGCTTTCGGCAGATTCAGCTTCAGGACTCCGTTCTCAAACTTAGCCTTCACATCCTCTTCCTTTATGCCTTCACCAACATAAAAACTTCGCTGCATTGAACCAGCGTAACGTTCCTGGCGGATCAGTTTGCCCTTGCGGTCTTTCTTCTCCTTATCCAGTCCTTTTGCGGCGCTTACGGAAAGATAACCGTCCTCCAGGCTTAATGTGATCTCGTCCTTCTTGAAGCCCGGCAGATCGATATCGACTTCATAGCCGTCTTCATTCTCGTGTACATCAGTACGCATCACCTGGGCTGCACGCTTTCCATACAGCTTGCGGTCGATCTTCGCGAAATCTCTCGGATCCGGAAACTCGATCAGGTCATCCAACAAATCTTATCCAAAAAATCTCGGAATTAACAAAATACTCGCCTCCTTCTCAAGATACTGTAAATTAAAGTTTCCTGAGCAGAGGAAGGAGTGTTTGGATCCTCATCGGATCTTCTCTGTTCCTTTGTTCTGCCTACGTTATACTCCCGCTTTTCATCACTGTCAAGTCCCGAACGTCAACTTTATTGTGAAGATTTTGTGTCCGCGTCTGGCCAATTATACGTACCATATAAGACATGGCAGCTGTCTGTCATTACATCTGC
>JAGCZE010000337.1 GCA_017960415.1 Lachnospiraceae bacterium | reverse complement strand
GACATTATACGACCGCGGAATATGAGAATGCATGCCGGATCATAAGGGAAGCATATGATCTTCCCTCGATCAATACGGATATCATAGTCGGATTTCCGGGGGAAACAGAAGAAGAATTTGAGGAAACACTTGCATTTGCCGAAAAAACAGGCTTCGCGAAGATCCATATTTTTAAGTATTCGAGACGAAAGGGTACACTGGCAGACAAACTGCCCGATCAGATCGATGAAAGCGTGAAAAATGCCAGAAGTGCCCGTCTGCAGGAAATTGATTCGGCCAATCATCGAAAATACATTTCGCAATTCATCGGGAAAAGGGTCAGGATATTGACCGAGCAGGAAGAGTCCGTTGAGGATGTAAAGAGTTGTTCGGGAAATTATATGACCGGCCTGACGGAAAGGTATGTGAAGGTGGCTGTTCCAACCGAAGGTTTGGAACAAAACAGGTTCGTGGAATGTGACATCACAGGGATCACGGGCAACGGGATTCTGATGGGCACTGTGGTTAAAGCCTGAAATTTGGTTGATGTTTACGATATTTCACTTTACGAATTTTCCTGTCACGGACTGATTATTTCCTTGAAAATTATATATTTTGGTTATATAATTAAGTGATGAGCAAATGATTGGGAGGTATTTACTTATGGAGAACATGTCAAACACTCAGTATTTCAAGGTTCAGAAGGAAGAAAACACTATTGTCAAGAATACTATCGACAGTGTTTATCTTGCTCTTACGGAGAAGGGATATAATCCGGTCAATCAGATAGTCGGTTATATCATGTCCGGAGATCCGACTTATATCACCAGCCATAACGGTGCCCGCAGCCAGATCATGAGAGTTGAACGCGATGAGATCATTGAGGAACTGCTCAAGGACTATATCATGCATAATTTTAAGGCTGAAGAGTAAGCAATACGGAGATTGATCTATGCGCATTATGGGACTTGATTTCGGTACAGTCACATGCGGTGTGGCATTGAGCGATGAACTTCTGATCACGGCCCAGCCTGTCGAGACCATTCGCAGAAAGCATGCGAATAAACTGCGGCAGACTTATGCCCGTATAGAAGAACTGATCGCTTCTTCGAATGTGGAAAAGATCGTCGTCGGGTTGCCTGTGACCCTCGAAGGAGACGAGAAGAACAGAGCACTTGCATGCCGTGACTTTGCCGAAGGTATCGAACGCCGTACCGGACTCGAGGTCATTATGTGGGATGAAAGGCTTTCTACGGTCGAAGCGCACAGGATACTTGACGAGGCAGGGCTTAATTATGAAAAAAAAGCGGAGGTTGTTGACAAAATAGCCGCTGCGATCATTTTACAGAATTATCTTGACAGTATTTCGAAAGGAAATTGAGTCGACCATTTAACTCTCGACATGAAGGGTTTAATTTATGGATAAAAAAGAACAGAAAATCAGCATGACAGGGGACATGGGAGAGACCATCGAACTGATCGTGCTCGAAAAAACAGAGTTTAACGGCTGTGTTTATATCCTTGCCGAAGAAAGCGATGATGACGAATCATTCGGTTATATCCTCAAGCAGAGCGGGGAAGAAGATAAGGATATTGTCTACAGCATTGTTGAAGACGAAAAAGAGCTTGATGCCGTTGCTCCGATTTTCGAGGAACTTCTGGAAGGAGAAGTAGAGCTTGTCAGCGATGATGAGCAGTGAAAGGAATAAATATTCAGTATAGTATGAGTAATAAAAAGAAATTCAATGTTGAAGATCAGGTATTCGAAAGCCCGGTCGTAAAGGTGATTCCGCTGGGCGGGCTTGAGCAGATCGGAATGAACATTACCGCATTCGAATACGGTGAATCGATAATAGTCGTGGACTGCGGTATAGCATTTCCGGAAGATGATATGCTCGGTATCGATCTTGTGATTCCGGATATCACATATCTGAAGGAAAACGCAGAAAAAGTAAAAGGTTATGTTATCACGCACGGACATGAGGATCATATCGGTGCGTTGCCTTATATTTTGAATGATATTCCGGCCAATGTATATGCAACAAAATTGACGATCGCATTGATCGAAAATAAAGTAAAGGAACATCCGATCCCCAAAAAAGCCCGGCTCAAGGAAATGGGCTACGGACAGAGCGTCAATCTCGGCGATTTCAGGGTCGAATTTATCAGGACCAATCACAGTATCGCTGATTCGGCTGCGCTTGCCATCAATTCACCTGCCGGGACCATTATACATACCGGCGACTTCAAGGTCGATTATACGCCGGTATACGGACAGACCATCGATCTGTGCAGATTTGCTGAATACGGTAAAAAAGGCGTTCTTGCGCTGATGTGCGATTCGACGAATGTCATGAGACCCGGATTTACGATGTCTGAACGGACCGTCGGCAAGACCTTCGACAGCGTATTTGCGGAGAATACCATGAGCAGGATCATTGTTGCGACATTTTCATCGAATGTCGACCGTATCCAGCAGGTCATCAATTCAGCCGAGAAATACGGACGCAAAGTCGTGATCGAAGGACGCAGCATGATCAATGTCATAACCGCTGCGAAGGAACTGGGATATATCACCGTCGGTGAAAACACGCTGATCCCCATTGAGACAATGAAGAACTATCCGAACGAGCAGCTTGTACTGATCACGACAGGCAGTCAAGGTGAGGCAATGGCAGCTCTCTCAAGGATCGCAGCCAACATTCACAAGAAGGTTTCGATCTCACCCGGCGATGTGGTAATATTCAGTTCTTCACCGATACCGGGAAATGAAAAAAATATTTCAAAGGTCATCAATGAGCTCACGATGAAAGGAGCCAAGGTAATATATCAGGATGTACATGTTTCGGGACATGCCTGCGCAGAAGAGATCAAGCTGATCTACGCACTTACGAAACCGAAATATGCTATTCCGGTTCACGGAGAGTACAGACATCTGGCGGCGCATAAGGATCTTGCCGTAACCATGGGAGTTCCCAAGGAGAATGCTTTTATCCTTTCGGCCGGAGATGTGCTTTCGCTGTCACAGGACAATGCGGCGGTTACCGATAAGGTTACCACAGGCGGTATCCTGGTCGACGGACTCGGCGTCGGAGATGTGGGCAATGTTGTTCTGCATGACAGACAGCTGCTGTCGGAAAATGGTCTGATCATTGTTGTTCTTGCTGTTGAGCAGGCAACCGGAGAGATAGTATCCGGACCCGATATTATTTCAAGAGGTTTTGTTTACATGAAAGAATCGGAGATGCTGATCGCAGAGCTGACAGATGTTGTAAACGAAACCATAGACGACTGCTTCTACAGGAATATTACCGACTGGATGAAGCTGAAGAACAGGATCAGGGATTCACTGAGCGATTATCTCTGGAAGAAGATGAAGCGTAACCCTGTGATCCTGCCCATAGTAGTTGAAGTATGAAAGGCAGAGGCCTTTTACGGAGGATGTACTGAAAATGAGTTCCAGAGGATCGTCAAAAGTAGCCCGTGTGCTGCTTAACATGTCGGTGGTCGTACTTACCATCGGTATAGCGATAATCTTTTATATAGCTGTCGCCTACGGAATCAAGAGGGCCGCGAATTACTCCTATGATTTCGCTTATCAGATATTCGGCGACGTTGCGGTGGAAGCCGCTCCGGGCAGAGATGTCAAAGTGACAATCATGAAGGGTGAATCCACAATGAACATTGCCAGCAAGCTTCAGGATGCGAAGGTCATAGTCAATAAATATTCATTCTTTATCAAGCTGAAGCTGATGGAACTCGGCAAAAACGATAATGATCCCGAAACAGCCAAATATGATGTAATGCCCGGAACATATATATTAAACACATCGATGTCATATAACGAAGTGCTTGACATTATTTCGGATTACTCGAAGTCGATCGAACAGGAAACTACGGTTGAGGATGTTGAATCGACACCTTAAGGATATTTGATTATATGATCGTAAATGAACATATCAGAGATTATCTCTTTTCGCTCGAAAGCGAAATGCCGCAGGATCTTGCGGTACTGGAGGAACATGCACTCACGCATGAGGTTCCGATCATCAGAAGAGATACCCAAAGCGTACTAAAATTTTTGATCAGGAAAGAAAAGCCGGAAGCGGTTCTGGAGATAGGAACCGCTGTCGGCTTCTCGACGTTATATATGCTTGAATATCTGCCTGAAAACGCGCATATCACAACTATCGAGAAGGTGGAAATGCGACTGAAGGAAGCAAGAAAGAATCTTGCAGGCAGGGACAGGATCACACTGATCGAGGCGGATGCCACGGAAGCCCTTAAAATGCTCCTGGAATCGGGTCAAAAGTTTGACTTTGTGTTCCTTGACGCAGCCAAGGGACAGTACGGTATTTGGCTAG
>JAGCZE010000336.1 GCA_017960415.1 Lachnospiraceae bacterium | reverse complement strand
TATTTCAGGGAAAAAGACGGAATTCATTTACGAAAGCATAAAAAACGACATTAGGAGCGGAGAACTGAAAGCGGGAGAAAAGCTGCCCTCGAAGCGGTCATTTGCGGAGCATCTCGGGATAAGCGTGATTACGATCGAAAATGCATATGCGATGCTTGAAGAGGAGGGCTATATCGAATCGCATCCGCGCAGCGGTTTCTATGTTCGAAAGCTGAACTTGTTGTCGGAATTTGGGGAGAGTGTTGAGGCCGGCATGGCCGATTATCAGAGGAGAACTTTATACGACAGCCCGGGGGAGAAGAAATCTTTGGGAAGAAGCAGTAAGCCGGTGAGTGATCAGTACGAGGGTACAGAGATGAGCCGACTGCCGGAAGAAACAACATACAGATACGAGGACAGCAGCAGGATCCCACAGGGAATGGTCAAGATCATGCGCCAGCTGCTCAGCGACAGACCGGAGATACTTCTCGAGAAACCGCCGCACATGGGATGTGCGGTGCTGCGGAATGCCCTGGCGGATTATCTGAGAAGATACCGTGGGATGAGGGTTCGCCCGGCCAATATCGTGATAGGTTCGGGAGCCGAGTATCTGTACGGTATGCTGGTGCAGTTCTTTGGTAGGGACCGGATATACGGTATTGAGTATCCGTCGTATGAAAAGATCGAGCAGGTATATTTATCCAACGGTGCTCAAACGGAGCATCTGCAGATGGCACAGGACGGCATCAACAGTGAGGCTCTGTCCGAAAGCAAGGCAAATATACTGCATGTTTCGCCGTATCATTCATACCCTACGGGTATTACAGCTTCGGCAAGCAAAAGATATGAATATCTGTCGTGGGCCGGCAGCAGGGACGGATATCTGATCGAGGATGATTTCGATTCGGAATTCGCATTTTTGCGAAAGCCCATTGAACCGATGTTTTCAATGGACCGGAGCGGAAGAGTCATATATCTGAATACATTTTCGAAGAGCCTTGCACCTTCGATCCGTGTGGCATATATGGTGCTGCCGGACAGGCTCATGCAGAAATATGCGCAGAACCTGGGCTTCTATTCCTGTACCGTGCCGGTGTATGACCAGTATGTGCTGGCTGAATACATAGACAGCGGCGCATTTGAGAGGCACCTGAACCGGATCAGGCGCCTGATTTACAGCAGCAGGTGAGGTGTCAGATGACCATGATAATGCCCGTCAAAGGTAAATTTAAGGTGATTGAAACCCTTCCTCGGAAGAACCTATTTCAGGTGATAAAAAGCCTACCCGGAAGATCCGATTTCAAGTAATCGAAATTCTTCCGGGCAGAGTATTTTCAAGTGATAGATACCTTCCCGGCGACGATTTCTTTATAGTCGGCAAGATTCTTTCTCAGTAATACAGGTATATTCAGCTCGTAGGGACAGCGCTTCAGACAGGCACCGCAATTGACGCAATTTTCGATCTTCATCATTCTGGCCTGCCATTCGGGCGAAAGGAAACCTGCCGAAGGGGAGCGCCTGATCAGCTGTGACATACGGGCACAGTTGTTGATCTCAATACCGACGGTACAGGGAGCGCAGTAACCACAGCCGCGGCAGAAATCCCCGAGGAGCTCTTTGCGGTCATTTTCGATAAAAGTGCGAAGCTCGTCCGTCATAGATATATCGCGCCCAAAGAAGGAAAGCCATTGATCCAGCTCGGCTTCGCGCTGGATGCCCCAGATCGGAAGAACATTGTATTCACTCATAAATGCCATGCAGGCGTCGCAGTTGGTGAGCAAGCCGCCCGAGAGGCCCTTCATTGCAATAAAGCCCATGCCGGCCTGTTCACAGGACTTGACAAGATTGATGTCGCGTTCGCTTGCAAGATATGAAAACGGGAACTGTAAGGTCTCGTACAGGCCGTTGGCCACAATATCCTCGGCTATACCGATCTTATGCGCGGTAATGCCGATATGACGGATCTTGCCCTCAGCTTTGGCTTTCTGCATTTCTTCGTACATTCCGGTTCCGTCGCCCGGAACATAGCATTGCTTCACGCAATGGAACTGGTAAATATCGAGATAATCTGTGCGCAGATTATTCAGAGTCGTTTCAAGATCCCTGCGAAAAGCTTCGGGAGTGGTTGCGGCGGTTTTGGACGCAATATGAACCTTGTCACGCATTCCGTCAAATGCCTCACCGAGCTTGACTTCGCTGTCTGTATAAGCCCTGGCAGTATCGAAAAATGTCATGCCGCCCTCATAAGCGCGGCGCACGAGCTTCACGGCCGCTTCCTGTGAGATGCGCTGTATGGGAAGCGCTCCGAATGCATTTTGAGGTGATGTGATGCCGGTGTTTCCGAGGGTTATGGTCTTCATATTATCGAGCCTCCTTATTGTTATACAGTGCGGTTTACATAATTGTTATACAGTACGGTTTGCATAATTGTTATACAGTGCGGTTTACATAGAATGATTACATGTTTTTTTCGTAGGATGCAAATTTAAACGTTGCATCACAAATATTGGTATTGGCATTTCTCATGTGAACAGAGAGTTATCACTATGAATCCATTCTAACATAATTCATACTGAAATCAATATGGGGAGGCGGGACGGATGACGTAAAACCCAGATAGTTTTCCTTGATCTGGTCATCCTATTCTTCTTCTTTCCCGGCGAGTGCGCGCCAAGTGATCTTATCGGCTGCAAGCAGGGTGCATGTTGACCGCAAATGGGGTTTTCTTGAAATGCGGTCAACAGAAAGCAGAGTGCATGTTGACCACAAACGGAGTTTTCTTGAAATGCGGTCAACCGGAAGCAGGGTACTTGTTGACCGCAAACGGAGTTTTCTTGAAATGCGGTCAACCGGAAGCAGGGTACTTGTTGACCGCAAACGGGGTTTTCTTGAAATGCGGTCAACGGAACTGGTAGATGGTTCATGAATACACTTGATCGACATTTTTGGTATAGATAATTGCTTTAAATACCAATAGGGACAACAATTCTCTACTCGTTGATAAAGCTACAAAAATATGATATAAACCTGTCTTTGAC
>JAGCZE010000335.1 GCA_017960415.1 Lachnospiraceae bacterium | reverse complement strand
TGTCATCAATCCTCGAAAGGATGCTGACGGCAGCCGCACAGCTGATGGGATTGCCGCCGAATGTGGAGCCGTTGTCGCCGTATCCGAAGATATTTTCAACCTTTTCGCCGAGCATGCATACGCCGATCGGAAGTCCTCCGGCAAGTCCCTTGGCTGTTGAAACAACGTCCGGGCTGATATCAAAGTTCATATAGCTGTAGAGCTTTCCTGTCCTGCCGTTTCCGGTCTGGACCTCGTCCACTACAAGAAGAATATCGTTCTGCTTGCAATACTCGTCGGCGCGCTTTAAGAAATCCGCATCTACAGGAACAACTCCGCCCTCGCCCTGGACACATTCCACCATCAGCGCAGCGATCTTATTGTTCTCGCAGATATCCTTAAATCCATCAAAATCCCCTGCCGTAACATGAACAAATCCTGGAGTCATGGGCTTGAACAGCTGATGGAATTTGTCCTGTCCCGTAGCAGAAAGTGTTGTGATCGTCCTGCCGTGAAAGCTGTTCTTCAGCGTGACGATGGTGTAGCAATCCTCGCCTTTATGCTCCGCTCCGTATTTTCGGGCAGCCTTAATCGCACATTCATTGGCTTCCGCACCGGAATTCGAGAAGAAGACCTTCTTCATGCCGGTCCTCTCGCAGAGCATCTGGGCAAGCTCCGTGCAGGGCTTCGAATAATAGAGGTTCGAAGTATGCTGTACCTTGTCCAGCTGCGCACTGACAGCTTCTTTATATACTTCATCCCCAACGCCGAATGTATTGACCGCGATCCCCGATCCGAGATCAATGTACTGTTTACCGTCAGAACCCGTCAGGACCGACCCTTTTCCCGATACTATCTCTACGGGAAAACGCTTATATGTCCCTGCTATATATTGTGAATCTCTCTCAAACGTATCCATTAATATCTTCCCTTTCCTTCAAAAATCACATCTCGCCGGTCACCATCGTGCCTGCGCCTTCATCGGTTAAGAGTTCCAGCAGTATAGAGTGAGGAACCCTGCCGTCCATGATAACAACATTCTTTACTCCGTGCTTCAGTGCGTCAACACAGCACTGCACCTTCGGGATCATACCGCCCGAAACAATGCCGGATGCATAGAGTTTCTCAGCTTCTTCGGGAGTGATCTTCGGTATCAGTGTCGAAGGATCGTCTTTATCCTTCAGTATTCCGGCAATATCGGTCATCATAATGAGTCTTTCGGCCTCAAGGGCGCCCGCGATCCTCGCTGCGGCCGTATCACCGTTGATATTGTAGATATTTCCGTCCCTGTCGCGTCCGATAGTGGAAATAACAGGTATATAGCCCATGTCGAGCAGATCGGTTACGGGCTTAATATGTATTTTGGTCACCTCGCCCACATATCCGAGCTTCTGATCCTTCTGCTTTGCCTCGATCAGCCTTCCGTCCATACCCGAAAGTCCTATGGCACGCCCGCCGTTAAGTTCGAGCATGTTGACAAGGGATTTGTTGACTTTACCCGCAAGCACCATCTGCACTATATCTACGGTTTCCTTGTCGGTAACCCTGAGTCCGTCAATGAACTCGGGCTTCTTGCCGAGCCTGTCCATCAGATCGTTGATCTCGGGTCCTCCGCCGTGAACAAGAACAACCTTGACGCCTATCAGTCTGAGCAGGACAATGTCTTCCATGACCTGCTTTTTGAGCTGCTCGTTGATCATTGCGTTTCCGCCGTATTTGATCACAACGATCTTGTTATTGTACTGCTTGATGTAGGGCAGCGCCTGAGTTAAGACTTCTGCCCGGTCGTAATTCGAAATATTGCCTTCCATTTTCTTTTTCCTTTCCCTTTTCCCTTATATCTTCAGCTTCTGTAATCAGCATTGATCTTTACATAATCAAATGTCAGATCGCATCCCCATGCTGTTGCGGTCTCATTGCCCATCTTCATATCGGCAATGATCCTTACCTCTTCTTCCGACAGAATCTTTGTAGCTTCTTCTTCGCTGTAATCGGTGCCCGCACCGTCTTTGTAGATCAGTATCCTGCCGTTTTTACCCTCATAGAACAGTTCCATTTTCTCCGGATCGAACTGTGCTCCCGAATAACCGAGTGCGCAGAGAATCCTGCCCCAGTTTGCGTCATGTCCGAATACCGCAGCCTTTGTAAGACTTGAACAGATAACCGATTTTGCAAGAGTTCTGGCATCGGCTTTCGTATCCGCATTGAGCACAACGCACTCTATCAGGGCCTTTGCTCCTTCGCCGTCCCCCGCAAGTCTCTTGGCCTGGGTTTCATTTACGAAATGAAGTGCCTCTTTGAAAGCCTTGTAATCTTCGGTACCCTCGCATATCTCGGGATTGCCGGCAGCTCCGTTTGCCATGACAATGAAAGTATCATTGGTAGATGTATCTCCGTCAACCGAGATCATATTATAGGTGTCAACAACATCCTCTTTTACAAGCTTTGTCAGTGTATCCTTCGAGATAACGGCATCAGTGCATACATAGCTCAGCATCGTACACATATTTGGATGTATCATGCCTGAGCCTTTCGACATGGCTCCAATCGTAACCGTCTTGCCGCCTATATCGACCTTTACGGCTATTTCCTTATTGACCGTGTCAGTGGTCATAATGGCTTTGGATGCGTTTGTTCCGCTTTCGGTATCCGCGGACTTTGCTTTGGCAAGTTCCGCAATTCCGGCTTTTATACGATCCAGCGGAAGCTGTGGACCTATGACACCTGTTGACCCCACAAGGACTGAATCCGCCGGGATCCCGAATATCTTGGCCGCTTCTTCAGCGGTTTCGCGACAGGCTTCGTATCCGTCCTTACCCGTACCTGCATTGGCAATGCCCGTGTTGATGATCACCGCCTGAACAAAGGGGCTGTGATCGATCATTTCGCGGTCCCATTTGACCGGCGCGGCCTTCACGACATTCGATGTAAATGTTGCGGCCGCAACACAGGGTTTCGTCGAATAAACGATGGCCATATCCTTCCTGTTCCGATATTTGATGCCCGCCTCGATTCCGGCCGCTTCGAAGCCGATCGGTGCGTTTACTCCGCCTTTTATTATCTCCATTGCTTTCTCTCCCTTTACCTGTTTTCTTCTACAAAGCTGATACGGTTT
>JAGCZE010000334.1 GCA_017960415.1 Lachnospiraceae bacterium | reverse complement strand
TTAGATAAAGGCCCGGAGAACGAAGGATGGCTCGGAGTCGATGAGATTGATGCTATCATAGAAAAAACCGCATTTTCCAACAGAAAGAATTCTATCAAGAATCCATACCGCAAGCACAGGAAGAATGAAGAATACACTTCTCAGCCGGCAGCAAAAAAGTCCGATAAAGGCAATACAAAGGAGAAATACCTGCTTGTAGACGGATACAATATCATATTTGCCTGGGACGAACTGAAGGAGCTTGCTGCTGCGAGCCTCGACGGAGCCCGTGACAGACTCAACGAAATAATGAGCAATTATCAGTCGATGAACGGGCATGAGCTGATCATAGTCTATGATGCGTACAGAGTGGCGGGGCATCGGGAGGAATGCCTCAATCTGCATAATATCAAAGTCATCTATACACAAGAAGCGGAGACCGCGGATCGCTTTATTGAGCGTTTTGCCCATACAAAGGCTTCGTTGTATGATATTACGGTTGCTACTTCCGACGGACTAGAACAGATCATCATCAGAGGTGCCGGATGCAAGCTTATGACTGCGCGGGATCTGCGGGAAGATGTGGACAGATACAGCAGTTCACTTAAGGAAAGGTATATGTCCGCACCCTTTGAAAGCGCGGGAACACTGATCAGGGATATTATAAAAAACGGCGATCAATGAATGCATATATTTATGTGATCGCTGTTTTTTTGACATGGTATTAATAATGTGATATTCTATTTATGTATGTGTTGTTTTGTTACTGCTTGCAGTAAACAGATACATGATCATAACGGTGCCGGCTGCCGGTGCCGTATCATACATTGGAGGCACAAAGTGAAAAACAAGGGTTTTGGTTATATTACGGCAATCGCAGTATTGCTAATGATACCGGTATTGACCCTGTCGGGATGTAAAAAGGATCCGGAACTTACGCAGGATGTGCTGGTGCAGATCACAGGTGAAGAGAAGCCCAAGAATACGTCTACACCGACTCCTTCAGCTGAACCGACGCCGATCGTTGACAAGCCTGCCGACCGATACAATGCCTATAATCAGCCCCGGAGTTCCGAAGATGAGGTTCCGGTGGAGATAGGATTTACAGATGAGATCATCACGCTCAATCCGTTTTACGCGGACAGTGCATTGGCTGACGAGATCGTAGCAAAGACTCAGGCACCGCTTTTTTATATCGGTGAGGACAAAAAGGCTGCTGCGGGAGTGGAATATCCATGCATAGCTTATGAATATGCTTTTATTGACGACACCTCGATGTTCGGCAATGCCGCAAAGGAAGCGGGTGACAACTACAGGACACTGAGAGTCGTACTCAAAGAGGGCATCACGTTTTATGACGGTGAAGCCGTGTCCGTGGATGATGTGGTTTATTCGGCTTATGTACTTGCAAATAGCAGATATGACGGGCCTTTGAAATTCTATGAAAATGATATCTACGGTCTGTCGGATTATCATACGCAGGTTTCCTCACAAAGGCGGAAAAATGCCGAAATCATTAAAAACGTGGGCATCAATAAGGATGGCACTTATCCCACTATCGACGGGATCAAGCTTTCGGAGCAGAAAGAATTCTGGGACTGCTGGGACGAAGCAGGCATAAGATTTGCTCAGGACATTATTGATTTTGTATGCGATAAATACGGCGAAAATGCTTATGTTCAGGCGTTTTTGTCCAATAAGCTCACCTGGCCCATGGTCAATGCCGATGATTCGCTGAAGACCGCATATGCATTTGCGATCTGGGGTTATATGAAGACATATAATTCCAATAGCAAGATATTGACCGATACTTACGGCAATACCTACAACTTAAATGAGGTATCGCTGACAGCAAAAGACCTTTTCAATGCGATCTTTACTTACTATCAGTATGATCTTGATGACAAGACCGGAATTAACTATGAATGCCCGGTTCCCGAGAAACATTTTGAGGATTATGTGGAGGAGATTTATCTGAGCAAAAACCTCGGTGTTGATTCAATAGGCGGAATAGCGACAGGAGCGTACAGATATCCGGATTATGCCATGCGCGGGTGCGTTTATTTCCTCGTTGGCAGGGATGTACAGCCCGAAGATATCAATTTCTATGTTGTTCCGAAGCACATATATCTTGGAAACGAGCGGCTCAATGATCTTAAGGGAGCCGGCGAGTACAGCATTGAAAGTATTTCCGAGACGGAGAATACCATAACACTCGTGGCGAATGAGGGATATATGCTCGGAAGTCCCAAGAAGAAATACTTGAAGTATGTCTGGAAAGAATAAGCTCATGAAGAAATGGGTTCTTGAAAGAACAGGTTCATGAAAGAATTAAGCTCATGAAGAAATAAGTTTATGAAAATAAAGGCGGACCGATAAATGAAATGGAAAAAATTGCGGCTTGAGACTACTACGGCGGCACTTGATTATCTGGGTGCGGTTGCCATGGAACTTGGGCTTGAGGGTTTTGAAATCGAAGACAATGTACCTCTTACCGAAGAAGAAAAGGAGAAGATGTTTATTGATATCCTTCCCGAGCTTCCTGAGGATAAGGGCATAGCTTTTGTAAGCTTTTATGTGGATCCCGATACCGATGAAAAAGAGCTTGAATTCCGTATCAGGGAAAGTGTCGAAGATTATTCGGAACTCTGCGATTTCGGAGCTATGACGCTTGAGGTCAGTCTTGAGGATGACAATAATTGGATCAACAACTGGAAGGAATTCTTCAAGCCTTTCCGGATCGATGATAATATCGTGATCAAGCCGACCTGGGAAGAATATGTGCCTGATGACCAAAGTCAGGCAAGGGATGAGATCGTTATCGAGATTGATCCCGGAACCGCTTTCGGTACCGGCGCACATGAAACAACCAAGCTGTGCATTCTTGCATTAAAGAAATATATGAAGAACGGTGACCGCGTTCTGGATCTTGGATGCGGGAGCGGGATTCTTTCAATAGCAGCAATGAAGCTTGGAGCTGATTCTGCTTTCGGAGTCGATATTGATGAGATAGCGGTCGATACATCGGTTGAAAATGCTTCTGTGAATAATATCCCGGCCGGAAAATGTGAGAAAACAGCCATTCCTGAGAGTGGAAAAATGATGTTCATCAAGGGCAATGTCCTTTCGGACAATAAGCTTTGCAGTGATCTCGACGGATATGATGCCGACATCGTTGTTGCGAATATTCTGGCAGATGTCATTATTCCTTTATCGGACAAAGCCGGTTCATTTATGAAAAAAGGCGGACTCTTTATCAGTTCGGGTATTATCAATACAAAGGAAGAGGCTGTAAAAGAGGCGATTTTAAAGAACGGGTTTGAAATAGCCGAGATACTTCATATGAATGACTGGGTGAGCATTGTCGCACGCAAACCGAATTGACGAATGGCCGGTAGAGTATTTTTGTTTGCAAACCGGTAACTGCTTGACGTATATGATTTATATGACGTTTATGGTGTATATGACGTATATGACGGAGATTCCAGATGTATCATTTTTATACAGACAGATCGAACATTTTTGATGATCATATCGTGCTAGAAGGCGCAGATGTCAATCATATCCGCAATGTACTCAGAATGAGAGACGGGGAAGAGCTGATCATCTGCGACGGCGAAGGGACTGATCACTATTGCAGGATCAGAGGCAATGACGGGAAAAAGCTGGTAGTAGATATTGAGAAGACAACCGATTCGGAAGCGGAAGCTTCAGCTTCGATCATTCTGTTTCAGGGCCTTCCGAAAAAAGACAAGATGGAACTGATCATCCAGAAGGCGGTTGAACTCGGGGTCAGCGAGGTTATTCCCGTAATGACCAGGCGCGTGATCGTAAAGGCGGGATCGGATGAGAAAGAATCACGAAAGCTTGAACGTTGGCAGAGCATAGCAAAAAGCGCTGCCGAGCAATCAGGCAGAGGGATAATCCCGAAGGTTCGTGAAACGGTTTCTTTTGAAGAAGCATTGAAAATGGGAAGTAAGCTCGATTCATGCCTGATCCCCTATGAGAATGCCGACAGCTCCGATGAGGGTATGGAAGATGCCAGAAACACGGTAAGGAGCCTTAAGGGAAAGAAAAGCATCGGTGTATTCATTGGTCCCGAAGGAGGTTTTGAAGAGGAGGAGGTCCGACAGGCGGTTGATGCCGGCTTTAAGACCATAAGCCTCGGAAAAAGGATATTACGGACCGAAACAGCCGGACTTGCCATGCTGGCAGTTATCGGTTTTGAGATCGGTTGAAGACAGGATTAAAAAATGGAATGTTATTTTGATAATGCCGCTACGACACGGGTATGTCCCGAAGCGGTTGAGATAATGGAGCTTGTCATGAGGGAGGACTACGGGAATCCCTCTTCCAAACATACAAAAGGATTTGAAGCCGAGAAATATATAAGGGATGCGGCGGCCGGCATTGCCACGACCCTGCATGCCGCGCCCAAGGAGATCATTTTTACCTCAGGCGGTACCGAATCCAACAATATGGCGATAATTGGTTCCGCGCTGGCAAACAAACGCCGCGGGAATCATGTGATCGCTTCTGCTTTTGAGCACCCGGCGGTATATAATCCGATGCTGAGCTTAGAGGAGTTCGGATTCGAGGTGGAATTTGTCCCGGTCGACAATATGGGTCATATTGATCCGGAACAACTTGCTTCGATGGTAAAGGATGAAACCGTTCTGGTTTCGATAATGTATGTAAATAATGAAACCGGCGCAGTTCAGGATATTCCGGCTCTGTCGGAAGCCGTAAAGAAGAAGAATCCACAGGTCGTTTTTCATTCGGATGCGATACAGGCTTACGGAAAATACAGGATCAATCCGAAAAAAGAAGGAATCGACCTGCTGAGTGTCAGCGGTCATAAGCTGCACGGCCCGAAAGGCAGCGGATTCCTGTATGCCGGTGAGAATATCAGGCTGAGGCCTTTAATATTCGGCGGAGGCCAGCAAAAGGACCGCAGATCCGGAACCGAGAACGTACCTGCAATAGCAGGCCTGAATGTTGCGGCGGAAAAGATATACAGCGACTTTAACACCAGAACAGAGAAACTGTACGGGCTTAAGGAACAGATGATTAAGGCATTATCCGCATTTGATTGGGCACATGTCAATGCCGTGCCTTCAGACATACGAGCTTCGGCGCCCCATATCCTGAGTGTCAGCTTTGACGGTATCAAGGCGGAGGTGCTGCTGCATGCGCTTGAAGAACGCGGAGTATATGTAAGCTCGGGTTCGGCATGCTCTTCCAATCATCCCGGGATCAGCGGTACATTGAAGGCAATCGGCGTTCCCCAGAAGTATCTTGATTCCACATTAAGATTCAGTTTCTGCAAGGATAATACCTCCGAAGAGGTTGATTATTGTGTGGAATGCCTGAAAGAACTCGTACCCATATACAGCAGATTTTCGAGAAAATAAACAAAGAAACAATTAGCGGAGGAAAGTTGATGAAATACAGGGCATTGTTGATCAAATACGCGGAGATCGGCATAAAGGGCCAGAACCGTTATGTGTTTGAAGATGCGTTATGTGACAGGATCAGGGGAAAACTGAAGAAAATCGCCGAGGGCTTTGTATGTACCCGCGAGCAGGGCAGGATACTTGTGGAGTGTCCCGAAGAATACGACTATGATGACACGATCAATGCGATAAACGCCTACGA
>JAGCZE010000333.1 GCA_017960415.1 Lachnospiraceae bacterium | reverse complement strand
TTCCTCCAGCGCCTTCACGCCTTCATAAGTCATAAGGATCTTCTTTGATGTTGTCTCTTCCATAAACCGTACCTTTCCTTTCATTTGGGCCCGTCTCTCACCCGACCGGACCGAAGATTAACAGGCAGGGAGCTTTTTTAAGCTCCCGCCGTATCATTTCTGCTGTTCTTCAACTTCTATCTTTTTGATCTCTTTTGTATTGATCTCAACAAGAATATCACTGATGAACTTATCAAGCTCTACAGCGCCTTCGTCGCCCTTGAAACGGCTTCTTACGCTAACCTTACCCTCTTCCTGTTCCTTCTGGCCGACAACGAGCATGTAAGGAAGTCTGTCCATTCTTGCCTCACGGATCTTGAAGCCGATCTTCTCGGAACGGGCATCCACAGTATTGCGGATACCTGCTGATTTCAGCTTCTTCGATACTTCATTGGCATACTCTTCATACTTGTCGGAAATAGGAAGCACACGAACCTGCTCTGCGCACATCCATGTAGGGAACTGGCCTGCATAATGCTCGATCAGCCATGCGAGCGTTCTCTCGTAGCATCCCATTGATGTTCTGTGGATGATCCAGGGCAGTGCCTTGTTGCCCTCGGCATCGATGTAATACATTCCGAACTTCTCTGCGCTGTTGCAGTCAAGCTGGATCGTAACCATTGTATCTTCCTTGCCGTAAACATTCTTTGTCTGGATATCGATCTTGGGTCCGTAGAATGCAGCTTCGTCATCTGCCTCCGTAAATTCGATACCGTTCTTTCTCATTACCTTGCGGAGGAATTCCTGTGTACTCTCCCAGTACTCGGCATCGCCGACATACTTGTTGTTCTTGTTCTCCGGATCCCATTTTGACAGACGATATGTTACATCACCCTGAACACCGAGTGTCGTCATAACGTAATTGGCAAGCTCAACGCATCTTGTAAGTTCTTCTTCAGCCTGATCGGGACGAAGGATGATATGTCCTTCCGTGATCGTGAACTGACGTACTCTCGTAAGTCCGTGCATCTCACCTGAATCCTCGTTACGGAACAGTGTAGATGTTTCGCTCATTCTGTAAGGCAGATCACGGTATGAACGCTGTTCATTCATGTAAACATAGTACTGGAAAGGACAGGTCATCGTACGAAGTGCCATGCAGTCCTTATCCTCGGGCTCACCGAGCAGGAACATTCCGTCAAGATAATGATCCCAATGACCGCTGATCTTATAAAGGTCAGACTTGGCCATAAAAGGCGTCCTTGTACGAACATAGCCCCACTCGTTGTCCTCAAGGTCCTCGATCCATCTCTGAAGTACCTGGATCATCTTCGTTCCCTTGGGTGTAAAGAGCGGAAGTCCCTGTCCGATAACGTCTACTGTCGTAAATAACTTCATATCGCGTCCGAGTCTGTTATGGTCACGGAGCTTGATGTCCTCAAGATGTGCAAGATATGCGTCCATATCCGCATTCTTCGTAAATGCCGTTCCATAAATACGTGTAAGCATCTTGTTCTTCTCATTGCCTCTCCAGTAAGCGCCCGATGAGGAAATGAGCTTTACAGCCTTGAGCTGTTTCGTACTCATAAGGTGAGGTCCCGCACACAGATCTACGAAACCGCCCTGATCATAGAAGCTGATCTCGGCATCCTCGGGAAGATCCTCAATAAGCTCAACCTTGTAGGGCTCTTCCTTCTCCTGCATGAACTTGATCGCTTCCGCACGCGGAAGTGTATATCTTGTGATCTCGTGGCCGTCCTTGATGATCTTCTTGATCTCTTCTTCGATCTTGTCCAGATCATCCCTTGTAAACGGCGGCGTATCGAAATCATAATAGAAGCCCTCGTCAATAGCGGGGCCGATAGCCACCTTGGCATTGGGGTAAAGCCTTTTGACCGCTTCCGCAACAACGTGCGAGGCTGTGTGTCTGTACGCCTTTTTTCCGTCTTCGTCGTCAAATGTAAGGATGCTTAAAGCACAATCCTTGTCCACAACTGTTCTCAGATCGACTACCTTTCCGTCGATCGTGCCCGCACATGCTACACGTGCCAGGCCTTCGCTTAAGTCTTTTGCAATGTCGATGACTGACATCGCGCTGCCGTACTCTTTTACAGAGCCGTCCTTCAAAGTAATCTTCATACTGCTGCCTCCTTTTCGAAAAAGCTTCACGAGGTATATAAAACACGCCCCTCCCGAAGCATATTAAAATGTCTCGAAAGGGACGAATAAAATTCTTATCCGCGGTTCCACCCTTTTTGGTATAAAACCCACCTTAATTGCGACTGTAACGTAAGTCAACGGGCCTGATTGGGGCCGCTCAGAGCCGGTGTTCGCCGAAATCCTCCGTAAAACGCTCTCAGCCAGTGAACGGGACATCTCCTGCAAAAACTGCTCAAATGCCTGAATTCACTGCGTTTTTCTCTGTATACTTCCGATAACGGTTACTGTTCTCCTCAACGCGTTGAAATCATTTTATCACTTTTTTAATCAATGTCAACAAATTATTGCCCAATGAAATGCTTTTCTTATCTGTTCTGCTAGAATTAAAATATATGATGTATCGATTGGGGAGGATTACGTCATGTCGCTAAAGATCATGAATGCTCTTAAGGTCTTCTTTTTCGGGTTCCTTTTTTTCACCCTTTTTTTGCTTGTCTATTACAGCCTTACGGATAAAAAAGGCATTATGAAATCCGATGATGTCATATACATCGAGGAATGGACCGTTACCGATGACAGGGGGGAGATCTTTCACACGGGCAGATTTTATCGTGCGGACCGGTTCTATGACGGATGGTATACGATAGAATGCACGCTTCCCGACAATATTCCCGACGACAGCCGGATCTGCTTTCTTGTCAACGAATCCACCTCCATATATATCGACGGCAAGCTCAGGGAGGAATTCGACAGTGTCAAAGACGTTCCTTTCCCGGGCGGACTGGTCGTCGGTTTCTATATGACCATCCCGCTTCAAAAAGAAGATTCGGGCAAGCATCTGCTGATGAACAGGATCAGTTTTGCCGATAACCCGATGATCGTGCCCGAAACCTTCATCTCCGGAAGCGGCGGCGTATACAGCGTCATGCTGGACCGTTTCGGCTTCTCATTCTCTATTGCCGTAATACTGCTTATTTTCTCCGCTGTCGTAATGTTTATAGGTCTTGGGATGCGCATACGCTACCATCACCGTATCGGCATGTTCTACGGAGCTGTCGGAGTCTTTGTTATTTCCTTATGGCTTGTCACAAATTCCTATGTATATCCGTTTATTATGGGGCATTATCATATCAACGGCCTGATCAATTACATGAGCTGTCTTATGCTCCCGTTCGGACTTACGGTATATATCGATTTTGTCCAGAGCGGCCGTTACCGCAAGCCTCTGACCGTGCTCATGTGTCTGTCCGCCGTGAATGCTGTTCTCTGGACCGTTCTGCATTTTACGGGACTCGTCAATTTCAGGGATTCGCTGTTCTATATGGATGCGATCCTTGCTGTTCCCATCATTGCCGGCACCGTGATCCTCGTTGTGGATTATCGCAAAGGCAATATGCATTTATACAAGTATACCGCCATCGGCTTTATGGGTTTCCTCGCATTCAGCCTTATTGAGATCATAACGCTGTTCCTGTTCGAAAATCTGATGCAGGACGATATACCGATGCTGCTGGGTGTGACATTTCTGCTGGCCTTCGTTGTCATGCAGCAGGTTGACGATCTGCGCAGGGTCAATATGGAGAAACAGCATGCCCTCGACATTTCCGATGCGAAAACAAAATTCCTCGCAAATATGTCCCATGAGATCCGCACCCCGATCAATTCGATCCTGGGCATGAACGAAATGATCCTGCGGGAAAACAAAGACAACGTGATCGATGAATATGCCCAGAATGTCAGAAGCTCGGGCCGTATGCTCTCGATGCTCGTCAATGATATTCTTGATTTCTCCAAGATTGAAGCCGGCAAGCTCGAGATCACCAATACCGAATTCCGCTTATCCAGACTGCTGGCGGATATCCTAGCCATGTTTGCCGACCGTGCGGCCATGAAGAACCTTGAGCTTAATACCGTTGTCGAAAATGGTGTCCCCGACGGCCTTTTCGGTGATGAGATAAGGATCAAGCAGGTTCTGGTCAATCTGATCAGCAATGCGGTCAAATATACCGACGCGGGAAGCATTACGATCACGGTCGGAGGTATGTCGGTATCACAGGAGACCTTCGATCTGAGGATGTCCGTAAAGGACACCGGAAGAGGTATCAGGGAAGAAGACCGTCAGAACCTTTTCGATGCGTTTTCGCGGGCCGATATCAGCAAGAACCGGAATATCGAAGGAACCGGCCTTGGACTTGCCATAGTCAAGAGCATCCTGGATTCAATGAACGGAGAGATATCCGTCGACAGCGAATACGGCAAGGGTTCCTCCTTCAATGTCTGTATCCCTGTCAAAGTCACCGATGCCGCGCCGGTCAGCCTTGACCTGATCAAGACCGACCGGCATCCGGTCAAGGATTACAAATGCGACTATACCGCTCCCGATGCCCGGGTTCTCGCAGTGGATGACAATCATTCCAACCTGACCATTGTCAAGCTCTTCCTGAAGGCTACCGGCATCAAGCCCGATATGTGCAGTAACGGCAGCGATGCGATCAAAATGTGCAAAACCAACAAATATGACCTGATACTGCTGGATCATATGATGCCCTCACCTGACGGTATCGAAACGCTGTATGCGATCCGTAATGATGAAGATTCCCTGAATCTGGACACGCCTGCGGTTGTGCTGACCGCCAATGCCGTCGCGGGCAGCCGTCAGAAATATCTTGAGGCAGGGTTCAATGATTATCTGACCAAGCCCCTTGATGCGTCAGAACTTGAAAGAACTGTTAAAAAATATCTTCCTGCCTCGAAGATCATCTCGTTGAAGCGTGATTACCCGGATGAGGCGGTTTCGGAGAATGCAGATGATGAGTTCTATGTTGAGGAGTTCCTTCCGGCAGAAGACGATCCCGACAGGGATAGCTGGCTTTCCATTGACGAAGCCCGGGAAACCGGTCAGGGCAGCCTGAAGGATCAATTAAGCACCCTCCCGGGCTTTGATTATGAAACGGCTCTCCTGCACTGCGGCGGCGACGATGCCATCCTCAAGGAGGTTATGAAGGATGTTGCAAGCGAAAGCGGCGCAAGGATCGCCCGCATGCACAAATACCTTGAAACAAAGGATTACGCTTCCTACTGCATAGATGCTCACGCGATCAAGGGACTGATGGCCACCGTCGGTTTCGAAGGACTCAGCAATACCGCAAGGAAGCACGAATTTGCGGCCCGCAGCCGTGACGAAGCTTTCCTGACCAAGGACGGCGAAGCATTTATTAACGAATACAATGAAATCTGTGCAAAGATAAAGGCGCTGCTCGGTTGAGCGGCGCCTTGCGCATATTGTAAAGTTTAAAATACTATTTGAGGCTTTTATAAAAGGCACTGCCCGTTTGAGCAGTGCCTTCAACTTATTCAAAAATGATTTAGAGTACTTCCAGAATCCCCTTCACGACATTCACACAGGTTGAGGCTGCCTGCGATACCATCTCGCCAAACTGGCCGGCATCTCCTTCCACACTGTCGCTGACTGCCTTGATCAGCATCATGGGTACTTCATTGCGGATACAGGTCAGCATGATGCCCGCCGATTCCATATCGCAGATATCCGCGCCGAAAGTATTCCGCAGCATCTTCTTGTCTTCCTGCTTCTCTATGAACTTGTCTCCCGAAGCACAGATCACCGGGGTAACCTCCGGAGCCACTTTCTGGGCGATCTTCACAAAGTTCGAAGTAGCGGGAATATACAGATCGGGCATGCCGATATGCTGTCCGAGTGTGATCGTACCGTCAATGGGTGTCGCATCATAAGGGTAATGCACAGCCTTTTCAACCACGACTGTACGGTGCAGCTCCATCTCAGGCGTAAGACCGCCGACAACACCGAAATTGACTATAAGATTGACGTAATATTTCGTGATCAGGAACTGTGTGGCCGCTGCGGCCTCGATCTCCCCGGCACCGCTGCCTGTCACAATTATCTTATGTTTGCCGACCTCGTACATGAATACGCGATAGCCGCATTCCACATCCTCGCCCGCATATCTGCCGAAGCTCTCAAATAAAGCGTTTATCTCCTGGGGTATCGCAACGATCATTCCGATTACCATGCTCTGCTGCCTGCCTTTCCGATATCTTTTTTTATATCAGTCTCTTCAGCCGGAACTGAATTGCTTTTTATTGGGTCTGTGCGAAACTTTTTCTTTATTAATTTGCCCGGGAAAACTCTATTTTGCTCTTAACAACTCGGTATAAGCCAGTAAAAACGGTCCGACGCCTTTTGCGTCATCCTTTACGACCGGTTCCGACATATAGTAGGTAAATGTACCGTCGCGCTTGGCCGGCCCGCCGAGTCCGCCTACGAGGACTATTCCGCCCAGATGCAGTCCGCTTTCATCGGAAGCAAGGTATTTATCGCAAATACCCTCGAATGCTCTCCTTCCGATCTGAGAATAATCGGTCTTTTCAGGTAAATAGCCAAGTCTTACGCCTTTCAGGTAAGAATAGGCCATGATGGCGCTGCCGCTGGTCTCAAGGTAATTCTTCTCCATACCGCCCATATTCACGACCTGATACCACATTCCGCTCTTGTCCACATATGCAGCCATCGCATCCATCAGATCGATGTACTGCTGTTTCAGTTCATTGAACGGAGCACCGCCTGCGTACGAAGGATCCGCCTTATCAAGCGTATCGAGCATCGCCATCGAGAACCATCCGATGGCCCTGAGCCAGAAATTGCGGGACAGCCCGGTAACCTTGTCGCACCAGAACATGTCCCTTGAATGGTCAAATGCATGGTAGTACCGTCCTGTACGCGTATCGAGCATATTTTCCCTTACCAGTCTGAACTGGCGGTAAATATCGTCATAATTCTTTTTATCATTGAACCTGGTTTCGTATTCCATGTAGAACGGCTGGCACATATACAGCCCGTCCAGCCAAACCTGGTTTGGATATATTTTCTTGTGCCAGAACGAACCCTGCGGGGTCCTGGGCATCTTCTCAATCTGAGAGTAAATAAGGTCTATCGCCTTCCGGTATTTTTCCCTGCCGGTCAGATCATAGAGTTCGAACAGTGTTTTTCCCGCGTTAATATTGTCTATATTAAGCTCATTTACATCATATCCGTTGATCGTTCCGTCTTCGCGGACGCGGTAGTCTATAAAATCATCCGCAAACCGCAGGTACTTGTCCTCACCGGTGATCGCATACATCTCCAGTATCGCCTTTATCATGCAGCCGTCGATGTAATTCCATGCAGACTTGCCGCCCTTGTCCTTGAGCTTCTCAATATTCCATATCGGAAGCTCCGGCGTACTCTTACTCATCAGTTCGTCTATATATGCTACGATCTTATCCATCTGTCGGTCCTCTCGGTAATTACGGCCATATGCAAAGCATCCCGGCCGTTTATCTGATACATCCGCCTTCAAAGAATTTCAGCGCCGCCACGGCATTATCGGGTTTGGTATCCTCAAGAGTGCAGTGTATATAAGGCTTCTCATCTGCGATAAACTGCATGATCTCGGTATAATCCATAATGCCCTGGCCCGCTCCGAGAGAGATCAGCTTGTCGCCTTCGATCCTGAAATCCTTCACATGAATGACGGCCACATCCTCGCCCAGCAGGTCGATCGCCTCGGCGAACAACTTCCTGTGATCCTTATAATTTTCCATATCGAGCAGGTTGACCGGATCGAAAATGATCTGCAGATTCGGGGATGCGATGGCATCCAGCACGTATCTGGCGCGTTTCGGGTTGCATACGATATGCCTTACCACCGGCTCAATGGCTATGATAACGCCCATATCCTCGGCATATTCCACGACAGGAGCAAGATTCCTGACAAACAGATCGAGTGCCTCCCGGGTAAAGCATGCGGGCTCCGTATGATAATCAACATTCGGCGCACCGGTCTCAGTGCCTACGACACCGCAGCCCAGCATTGACGCGAAGCGCAGATGCGCAAGATATCTTTGTGTTGTTTTTTTAAGTGCCTCGGGATCGGGAGTCGCAAGGTTCAGATAATTGCCGAGAACCGCAACATCCAATTTCTTCTCCGCAAACATCCTCTTCAGATACATCGCAAATCCCGGTGTCAGAGCCGAATCGGCTGTGGAATAATCCTCGATCAGTTTGGACAACGCGATGTGTACGCACTTGAAGCCCTGGTCTGCCGCATTCTGCGCCTTTTCTTCGATGCTTGCTCCTGCTGCGTCGTGCAACCTGAGTCCTGCCTGCATATGTATCATATTATGTTCTCCGTTCCCGAAAATCGTTTATTTGCAGACCATCCGGATCAATTCGGTGATCTGTTCCGAACATTACACTAGTCTACTTCTCTATGATAACATTTTTTTCATCCATATGCACTACATTTTTCACAATAAATCCTTCACGTGAACATTCCGGAACATTGTTGGCCATGGCAGGGATACCCTTCTTCACATCGGCAGCGAAGCTTACGTAGATATCGTGCAGGACAATCTCTTCAATCGGCTGCTCGGGAAGTCCTTCGATCCAGCCTGCTGCATAATGGCTGTTGACAGCATGTATATTTTCGAATACAAGTCTCTTGATCACAGGCGTCCTATCATCTACCGGAAGCGGGTTCCTGTCCTGTACATAATCGGTCTTGCCGTCGGAATCGCAGTAATAGAAGCTGTTGACGACAAACGGAGTGATCACGCCGTCCATATCGATATCACGGAAGATGATGTTGTCCATAACGCTGTCTTTTCCGCGCCCGCGGCGTGTCTTGACGCGCAGGCCCCTGTCGGTCCTGTTGAACGTACATCTTTCGACAACGAGTTCAGAAACGCCCGCAGCCGCTTCGCTTCCGACCGTGACCGCACCGTGTCCGTCTTCCATCAGACAGCCGTAGATATGGATATTCCTGCAGGGAGTCTTGTACATGCGTCCCATATCGATCTTGCCGGATTTGACGGCAATACAGTCATCTCCGAGCGAGAAATGAACTCCTGCGATTTCCACGCCGTCGCAGGATTCGGGATCGATGCCGTCTGTATTCGGCGAATCCCAGGGATTGTTGATCGTAATATTGTAGAAGCCCACAGTCTTTGAGAAGAACGGATGAACCGTCCATGCCGGCGAGTTGGTCAGTGTAATACCCTGAAGCGCGACATTTTCACTGTTCTTGGTAAAGAACATCCTGGGTCTGGCAGCGATCCTGATCTGCTTCGGATCCTTCCACCAGTCTTCCTTTGAGGCATTGCCGTCCACAATGCCCTCACCGTAAATGCATGAATTGCTTACTCCGATGGCATTGATCGAAGCATTGAACATGGGCTTGGGCTCGCCTTCCCAGGTTCCGAGAAAATAGCCGTCACTTCCGGTACTTCCCTCAAGATGTGCGGGAAACCTCGGAATATCCAGCCTTTCTTTATCGAACAGGAGTCTTGCGCCTTTTGCGAGCTCGATCCTCATATCGCTCTTCAGATAAATGCCGGTATGTTTGTATGTCCCTTCGGGGATCAGCACACGCCCGTCTTTGGGGCAGATCAGGATCGCCGACATGATAAACGCGGTGTCGTCATGCTCGCCGTCGCCGTAAGCTCCGACTTCCCTGACATTGACGGTCATAGTCTCATGGGTGGTGGTAAATGAAAAATCTTCGGATGTTCCGTTCTCAAAACCGATCCTTGCATCATATACCGTATCGGGCTCGAGGTCAAATACGGTTACGATCGACCGGTCATCCTTGATCTGTCTTTCTCCCGTCCGGCCGCTCACACTGATATGGCTGACTGCGCTTTCAAGGCGTTTTACCGCATTCAGCGTGATGCTGTATGCGTTCTTCGCGCGGTATCTGCCGCCGTCGTTAATGTCTATGGTAACCGATCTCGGGGTTGTGTATATGATCCTGATCATCTGCTCCTCCTGTTTTTGACAATCTTATAATAACACCTCATCCGCCCCTTC
>JAGCZE010000332.1 GCA_017960415.1 Lachnospiraceae bacterium | reverse complement strand
TCAACAGGATGATATCCCATCATATTCTCGGGATCCACATTACAAGCCTGAACATCAAGAGGAACGCTGATCCAAACAGGACCGGGCCTGCCGCCCACTGCAGTCTCCCAAGCTCGTTCCATATGATAGCGTATGGTTTCCGGCTCAATGATCTCAACCGCATATTTGGTTATGTTTTTTACAAGTGCAACCGTATTGACTTCCTGTGATCCAATTTGACGCACACCTCGGTCTTCGACCAGATCCGCCCTCTTTGACTGACCTGATAATATAAACATCGGGGTGGAATCAATGTACCCGGCCACCACCGGTGTTATAGCATTTGTAGCACCGGGACCACTTGTAACAACTACAACCCCGGGAGTGTTCGTAAGCTGTCCGTAAGCCTCTGCTGCAATGCCCGCTGCCTGTTCATGCAGAAAACAAGTGTAGTGTATCCCGCTTCTTCCGAGAGAATCATCAAGATGCATCGCTCCGCCTCCGGGAAGCATAAATGCCTCTTTCACACCATGTTCTTTTAAAAACCTGAATATGTAATCCGATACCTTCATTTTTCAGCTCCTGTTTTTTTATTCCCTTCCGTACATGCACCATTCAACGTATTCCGCAATAGTATGCCCGATAAAAATGTGTGCTTCCTGGATACGAGGTGTCACAACGGCGGGAACCTTGATGATATAATCCGGCACTTCGGCTGTATCGGGCCTGTCGAGGGCCCCCGTAAGAAGCACTGTGATTATCCCGTTTTCCTTTGCATAGTGTATCGTTGAAAGAATGTTTTTCGAGGTTCCGCTTGTAGATATCCCTATCAGCATGTCCCCACGCTTTGCTTTTGCTTGCAATTGTCTGGCAAAAACATTCTCAAAACTGAAATCGTTACCTATGGCTGTAAGCGTTGATGTATTGACAGACAGTGCCTCAGCGTTCATTCCCGGGCGATCCTTGTAAAACCGGCTTACAAATTCAGTTGCAATATGCTGTGCGTCCGCGGCACTACCGCCGTTTCCGCAAATATATACTCCGCCATTTTTCTTAAAGATCTCAATTATCCGGTCCCCAACTTCTATAACTGTATTCATCAGCGCGGTATCAGTGCCCATCTTCTTAAATGTATCCGTATGCGCTTTAAGTCGGGAGTAAAAATAATTTTGTGCAGAGAAGTCATTATTGTATTCTTCAAGAATATTGATCAGTTCCCAAATACAGCCTTTTCCGCCATCGTTTTGCAGAATGATGTCAGCTGCTGTCTTTGCGGCACCTATAGCATTTGCTGGGCAGATTCCAAGCCCTGCAAAGTTCAGAGGTTCAACATCATATTTTCCGTCTCCGACATAGCATATCCTGTCGCGGGAAATACCGGTATCGGCTTCGATCTGCTCCAGCGCATCTTTCTTTGTCTTACTTCCTCTGTAGAAAAAGGTCCAAGGAAAACGCTTCTCAAAATATCCAACGATCTCAGTATCTTCGCCCGTTATGGCAGCAATCTTATATCCGCGTCTTGACAATTCAAAGATTGCGTCAACATCTTTGAGGTTCACGGTTTTTTGCTCTCTTCCAAGGCTGTCTATTATGATTGAACCGTCGGTAATAACACCATCGATGTCAAACACTATGAGTTCTATCAATTGTTTTCTCCTTAAGTCTGCTGACTTTGTTTATCCTCTGAGTTTCTTCTTTGTAGCCTCTTCCGCTTCCGACAGTTTCTTGATCCCGTCTCCGAGAACCACTTCAGTTAACCGTATATCCTTCACCATTTTGAACAGTTCATCCGGCTCCATTGAGGCCTTCTGATCGCTTCCGTACATAGTTCTGTCAAGTGTGATATGACGTTCTACAGATGTTGCACCAAGAGCCACTGCTAAAGTACTGATAAGCGTACCAGACTCATGCCCGCTGTATCCTACCTTGCAACCATATTTTTCTCTGAGCACACTTATAAGTTTGAGATTGGCATCTTCTACAGGCATAGGATAGGTGCTGTTGCAATGCATCAGTTCAAAAGGGCAGGAAGCCTTATTAAATATGTCGAGTGCTCTGTCGATTTCCTCGTAAGTACTCATCCCCGTGGCGATAAAAGTGTATTTTTTTTCTTCAGCTATCAGGCTAAGCAATTCCTCGTTTACCAACATTGCCGAAGCGACCTTATTATACTTCAGGTTGTATTTCCTTAAGAACAATTGGGAATCAGGATCCCAAGCAGAAGCAAACCATTCTATTCCTACGCTTTTACAGTATCTGTCTATTTCGTCGTATTCTTCCTCCGAGAATTCCAGCCCCATCTTCTGATCTCGTTGTGTTGTTCCCCATGGGCTTTGTCTGGGACCGTCAAGATATTCTTTCGTATATACCTTTTCAACTGTCCTCTTCTGGAACTTGACGGCATCACACCCTGCTATAGCTGCCGCATTGATCAGTTTCTTTGCGGTCTCAATATCTCCATTGTGATTGATGCCTATCTCTGCTACGATAAATGTGTGTGTCATTTACTCTTTACCACCTTCTGTTTTATGAGTTCAAATTCCCCAACTGCACTTTTCAGTTTCCGTACATCTGCATTTAAACTTACCCCACTTTTTTCCGTTCCGTATGTGATGTTTACCTTTGGATTCAATGCGTTTTTAACGGATTCAACGTACTCTTTAAGAGGCCTGCTTTCCCCGGACGCCACATTATAAACATCTGCAGGTGTGTTGGCGCTTGCAAGCATTCTCAGTGCTCTTGCGGCATCCCCCTCGTATAGGTAATTCCACATATGCGTCCCGTCGGTTGAAAGGATGAAATCCTCTCCCTTCTTCAAAGCCTCCATGAGCCTTGAATAAAGAGTGTTTGGATTATCATGTTCCCCGTAAACACTGAAAACTCGCGCCCAGACCAGGTCTGTTCCTGTATCTCTCAGGAATGCTTCACACAAATGGTGTGCGGCTGCTTTTACATTCCCGTAGGCCGTTACCGGCCTTAGCGGTGTTTCCTCGGTGATCAAGTCTTTTGTCTCACCATATTCTGCCTGTGACCCGGTACAGACAAACCGCCTGCATCCCGCCTTAACAGCAGCTCTTAAGCAATTAATAGTATTTCCGATATTGCGGTACTGTTCCTCAAAATCGTTTCTCGCACCGCCCCAGGCAAGATGGAAAAACACCTCGTATCGTCCATCAGAGGGTAGCAGGAACTCTTCTTCAAGGGATTTCTCCAATACCGTGGCATTCTTAAACTCGTCAAGATTGTCCAGACGTTTGGACCCCGGCCTCGCCAATATCGTTACTTCATCTCCGTTTTTCAGGAGTTCCCTCACCAGAGCACCACCCAAAAAGCCCGTCGCACCTGTGACTACTGCTTTCATATGACCTCCCGAAATCATTGCTACCACTTAATCCATGGAGCTGTCATGATGGCCAAAGAATCAGCATCCCGACAATCTCCAGCATTGGCTTTGGCTTTTTATCCGATCCTTCCATGATCCGTGTTCCCAATCCGCCTGCAAGCAATACAACCTTCATGTTCTTCCGACCAAAACCTGCGACGTGCATTAAAACCCGGGGTACATATGCCTCAAGCTGTCCTTTACTTAATTCAGGCATCTTCCCTTGATTATATCGGATTATTATGACATCGGCTATATATTATCGCTATTTTTCCGAAAAATTTTAGTATTTGCG
>JAGCZE010000331.1 GCA_017960415.1 Lachnospiraceae bacterium | reverse complement strand
GATAGGAAAGAGCCGTGATAATCAGCTCGGTGGCAACGACGAAAGAGAGCAGACGCTCAATCAGCTGCTTGCCGAAATGGACGGTTTTGATACATCAAAAGGTATTGTTATACATGCGGCAACCAACCGTCCCGATGTTCTCGACAAGGCGCTGCTGCGTCCCGGACGTTTTGACCGTAGGATCATTGTCGACAAGCCCGATCTGAAGGGCAGGATAGAGGTTCTGAAGGTTCATGCAAAGAACGTATTTATGGACGAGTCCGTTGACCTTGAGGAGATCGGACTTGCCACAAGCGGTGCGGTGGGTTCGGATCTTGCCAATATCATAAATGAAGCCGCGATCCTTGCGGTAAAGCAGGGAAGGACAGCCGTGACCCAGGCCGATCTGATGGAATCCGTCGAAGTCGTAATAGCGGGTAAGGAAAAGAAGGACAGGGTTCTGAGTGCGGAAGAGAAGAGGGTCGTTGCTTATCATGAGACCGGCCATGCTCTGATCACTGCGCTTGAGAAGAAGGCCGAGCCTGTACAGAAGATCACGATCGTGCCCCGAACCATGGGCTCGTTGGGCTATGTAATGCAGGTACCCGAGGAAGAAAAGTACCTTGAGACCGAGGAAGAGTTAAAAGCAAGGCTTGTAACACTTTACGGAGGCCGCGCGGCAGAGGAGATCGTATTTGACTCCATCACCACAGGTGCTTCGAATGATATTGAGAAAGCCACGGCAATTGCCCGCGCGATGATCACCCAGTACGGAATGTCAAAGAAATTCGGCGCGATAGGCCTTGAGTCAATACAGAACAGATATCTTGACGGTCGTGCCGTTATGAACTGCGGCGAAGAGACCGCGGGTGAGATCGATCACGAAGTAATGGCGTTGCTTGCGGAATGCTACGAGAAGGCCAAGGAGCTCCTTGCGGCCAACCGGGATATCCTTGACAAGGTAGCGACCTACCTCAGCGAGAAAGAAACCATTACGGGCAAGCAGTTCATGGAACTGTACAATGAAGCTGTAGCGGCAAGAAATTCGGGTAATGCTTCCGGGGAAGAGCAGGTACAGGCTCAGACTGCACAGCAGCTTCCCAACCTGGGCTCACTTACGGATGGAAATGCGGAACAGAGCGAGGACAGTCATCTATGAGAACCGAAGAATTTAAAATGGAGCGTCACGGCCTGTTAAAGGAAGGCGACCGTGTAGAGATCATAGAGAAAAACACCGAGGCGTTCTATTATTACACGATCATACCGGCACTTGCAATGTCGGGCAATTACAAGCTTGCTGACCGGATATTGTCTACAGAAGGTGTAGTCAAGGATGTACGGCAGGATCCACGCGGATTTTTTGTCGACGTTGAGTTTGAGGCGTAACAGACGGTTGAAATATATATAAACTATGATATGAACGGCTTTTCATTACCCGCCCAAAACAGCGGCGGCGAAGGAAAGCCGTTTTGTGAAAGGACAAAACAGTGAGTGAAGACAGCTTCAACATTGAAGAAGAGTTAAAAAAACTTCCCGATAAACCGGGTGTGTATATCATGCATGACAAAACCGACGCGATCATCTACGTCGGCAAGGCTGTCAGCCTTAAAAACCGTGTCAGGCAGTATTTTCAAAAAAGAATAAGGTCCCCCAAGATCGAGCGCATGATATCGCTGATCCATCATTTTGAATACATTGTGGTGGGCAGCGAAGTCGAGGCGCTTGTTTTGGAATGCAACCTTATCAAGGAAAACCGTCCGAAATACAACACGATGCTGATGGACGACAAGACCTATCCGTTTATCAAGGTTACGGTAAATGAGGACTTTCCGAGGGTATATCTGACCAGACATCATGTAAATGACGGGTCAAAGTATTTCGGACCCTATACCAGCGTGGACGCGGCGAGGACCACACTTGATCTGCTGCAGAAAATATACAGATTCAGGTATTGCAGGAAGGCTATTAATGTCGGAGATGTGAATGAGTCCGAATCCGAGGCTGCGTCGAAAGATAAGAACGGCGATGGCAGTCGGGATAACAAGGCATGCCTGTACTATCACATGCACCAGTGCGACGGGCCGTGTATAGGCGGGATTTCAAAGGAAGAGTACAGAAAGAATACGGACAAAATACTGGAATTTCTTGACGGGAACTCGAAGCCTATCGTAAAAGAGCTTGAAAGGAAGATGAATGAAGCTTCGGAGACCCTTGAATTTGAGAAGGCGATTGAGTACAGAAATTTACTCTCAAATATTGATAAAATGAATCAGGTTCAAAGAGTGACGGGGCAGGACGAGGGCAACAGGGACGTGATCGGTGCGGCGGTAAAGGACGGATCGGCTGTAGTCCAGATATTCTTTATACGCTCCGGAAAGCTGGTTGGGCGCGAGCATTATTATATGAATATCGAAAATGAAGGTGACAGCATCCCGCAGGGCGATAGAAAAGAAATCCTCAATGAATTTGTCAAGCAGTTTTATGCGGGAGTACCTACAGTTCCGAAGGAGATACTCATTTCCGAAGAGATTTTGGAAGCGGGTCTGATAGAGGAGTGGCTGACCCAGAAAGCAGGATACAGGATAAGTCTGAAATTCCCGAAGCGAGGCGAAAAGGAAGGACTGATCAAGCTGGCCTGCAGCAATGCGGCCGGTATCCTTGAGAGGGACTCCGAGCGACTGAAGAATGAAGAAAAACGCTCCAGCGGAGCGGTAAGGGAACTCGGGGAACTGTTGGGAATAGATCCCCCTGTCAGGATCGAGGCCTATGATATCTCGCATATCAGCGGTTTCGAGACAGTCGGCTCGATGGTTGTCTATGAGAACGGCAAACCCAAACGCAGTGATTATCGCAAGTTCAAGATCCGTACAGTAACCGGACCGGACGATTATGCTTCATTGGCGGAAGTCCTGACAAGGAGATTCGAGCACGGACGCCGTGAGCTGGAGGAGAGAGAGAAGGCAGACACGGCTACAAATGAGAACGATGCGAACCGGACAGAAATTGACATGCAGGAGAATGACAGAGAACAGACAAGTTCTGCAAAAACCGGGAATGGCTCGCAAAAAAACGTTCTTTCGAGCTTTGCCAAATTCCCCGATCTGATCATGATGGACGGCGGACGCGGACAGGTAAATGTTGCCCTTGAGGTATTTGATAAGCTGGGGATAGACCAGAAGGTCTGCGGACTTGTCAAAGATGACAATCACAGGACCAGAGGAATTTACTTTAATAATGCAGAACTGCCGATAGATACAGGATCGGAATGCTTCAAATTCATGACAAGGGTGCAGGACGAAGTACACAGATTTGCTATAGAGTATCACCGGTCTCTGCGGTCGAAGGAACAGGTGCATTCGATACTCGATGATATCAACGGTATCGGGCCGGCCAGACGAAGAGCACTCATGAAACACTTTGCCTCGCTGGAGGATATCAGGAATGCCACAGTCGAAGAGCTTGCGGCATGTGAAAATATGAATTCCGCCGCTGCGGTGAAGGTCTACGAATTCTTCCATGAGAAGAACCGTAGCGGGTCGGACAACAAGCAGGAATAAAAACGGTTTCATTAGCCGGCAGAGGAAAAAGGCGTATAAATAACATAACTGACTTTTTATAACAGACGGGGAAAGGAGAGAAAACTCATGCTGCATTTGGTACTTGGGGCATCGGGAACAGGCAAATCACATATGCTTTTTTCGAGAGTGATCGAGGAAGCCGGCCGGGACAGAAAACGTAGTTTTCTGATCGTTGTACCCGAGCAGTTTACCCTTCATGCACAGAAGGAGATCATTGAGAAAAGCCCTGTCCACGGCTTTATGAACATCGATATCGTAAGCTTTCCCCGTCTGGCACACAGGGTGTTCGAGGAACTTGGGGTCAACCCTCCTGTTATTCTCGAAGACACGGGCAAAACGATGATCGTCAAAAAGGTGGCGCTTGATAATGCCGACAAACTCGGAATATTTGCCGGAAAGGTCCACAGGCAGGGATTTATCGAACAGATGAAGTCGGTCATAGCTGAATTTTATCAGTATTCGATCGGGCCGGAAGAACTTGCGGGCATGATGGAAAAAGCCGAAGGCAGAAGCCAGCTCAAAGCCAAACTGAAGGATATTGATGTGATATACCGCGGCTTCAGAAGCTTTATCAAAGACCGCTTTATCATGAATGAAGAGCTTCTTGAGATCTTTGCCGAAAAGATAGGAGAATCAAGGCTCCTGAAAGATTGTGACATAGTTTTTGACGGATTCACGGGTTTTACCGTGATGCAACTTCGATGCATGGAGCAGCTGCTGGCGGTTGCCGCCGATGTATATGTGAGCATTACTATCGATCCCGAAGCGGTTCAGACCGCAGGAACAAACGAGGATTCGCTGTTTGCCCTAAGCCGCATGACTATCGAGAAGCTTACAAAGCTTGCCGAAAGCACGGGACAAAAGACCGAGATACAGATTGCGGGAGGCAATGGACAGAAACAGCTTACGGAAAGTATCGGTAAAAATACGGAAATACAGCTTCCGGAAGTAATGAAACATAAGTCGGATATCCCCTTCCGATTCAGGTCAAATCCTGCAATTGCGGCTCTTGAACACAATCTTTTCAGACGTTCGGTGGCAAAGAGTGCGGATTGTACCGGCATTAGCCTTGTTTCATGCGAAAGCCCGACTGAGGAGATCAAGTATACGATCGGATGTATCAGACGCCTGACAGCGCTGGAACATTACAGATACGGAGACATCGCGGTCATAACCGGAGATCTTGAGACATATGAAAGCATTGCTGTCAGGGAGTTCACACGCGCGGGAATACCTGTATTTGCGGACAGCAAGAGAAGCATTATCGGAACGGAGCCTGTGGAACTGCTGCGCTCTGTTATTACCGCTGCCCTTAAAGGGTATGATACCGCCAGTGTATTGAGATTTGCGAAATCCGCATTTTCGGGATTTACGGCCCGGGAAACGGCACAACTTGAGAATTATTGTATTTCCAAGGCTGTACGCGGAGAGAATTATTGGAAAAAAGAATGGACT